>JAGCSP010000060.1 GCA_017964105.1 Clostridia bacterium
GCATTAAAACAACGCGGACACAAAGTGGCTATGACTGGTGACGGCGTGAATGATATACTTGCCCTAAAAGAAGCAGATTGCTCTATTGCAATGGCTAGTGGTAGTGAAGCTACACGCAATGTGAGTCACTTAGTGCTATTAGATAGCAACTTTTCATCTATGCCAGCAATTGTTGGCGAAGGTAGAAGAGTAGTAAACAATATTCAAAACTCATCAAGTTTGTATTTAATGAAAACAATATTTATTATGTTACTCACAACGTTCTATCTTGCTATGCCAAACACTTATTATCCATTTAATACAACACATATGATGTTACTTGAAACATTTGTTATAGGTATCCCATCATTCTTCTTGGCATTACAACCAAATAATGATGTGATTAAGGGTAGATTCTTGCCAAACTTGCTTGTAAAATCTATTCCTAGTGCTTTAATATTCACAATTTGTGCAATATCATGCTACCTATTCAATCAAATTGTATTTACAGGTGATGAGTATGTAACCATGACGGCAATTTCTGTATCATTTGCAGGATTGCTTGTGGTAAATAAACTTTGCCAACCATACAATATTTATCGTGGAGTATTGTTTGCAGCAACAAGTATTATGATGATTGTGGCACTATGCGTGGTACCATTCTCATTTTTTGGATATGTAACACTAAGCTTGCAAAATGTGTTCTTTGTGGTAATATTGGTAGAAACATCTTACCCAATTTATAATCTGATCATTAACACATTTAATAAATTGCAATCTAGAAAGCCAAGAGAATAAAAATAAAAAGAGCACACCTTATGGTGTGTTCTTTTTTTGTGGAGTACAAAAACATTTTGTGTAAATAGCGTTATATGGTACAATAACTAACGGAGAGTAAATTATGGAAGTAATATTTCACGATATAGAAAGACTAAACAAATTAATAGGTAGCGACAAAAAGAAAGTAATAAATGACACAGAAAGCAAATATCGTAGTCAATTATTTCAATTGGCAGATATTATTCATGACAAAAAGAACGTGGATATTATTTTGCTTGCTGGTCCATCTTGTGCTGGCAAAACCACAAGCGCAAGATTGCTAAAAGAAGTGCTAGAAAAACGTGGTATGGACGTTGTCACAATTTCCATGGACGACTTCTTTATTGATAGAGAAAAAACACCATTTTTGCCAAATGGACTTAGAGACCTTGATAACCCAAAAACAGTAAATGTAGAACTTATGGAAAAATGTTTCAAAAGTTTTTGGAGTGGCAAAGAGACGGGCTTCCCGGTGTATGACTTTAAACTTGGTGTAAATATTCCAGATAGCTTTAAGCTAACCAAAAAAGATAACACAATTGTTATATTTGAAGGTTTGCATACCCTAAACCCATATTTGTATGAACATCTTGGCACACAGAATTATTTTAGAGTGTATGTCAGTGCAATGACAGGTTTTAGATATGAAGACGAACTTTTAGATAATGTGGAGCTAAGGTTATTACGTCGTATAATTCGTGACGTAGATACTCGTGGTCACAACCCAGCAAGCACATTAAAGAGTTGGGAAAGTGTGTGTGATGCAGAAAATAAATATATTAACCCATTTAGGGGTGATGTAGATTATTTTATCAATACCACACATGCATATGAGTTGTCAGTGTACAAGCGATGCGTGGCAGAACTTCGTGCGCGTGGCAAACTTACTGACGAAGATATTGCAAACATTAGTTTTATGCCTGTGGTGATGCATTGCGATAGCATTAGTAGAAATCACATTCCAGACACATCACTAATGTGGGAATTTATTCAAAAACCTTATCTAGGCAAAGAAGAAGGAACAGAAGTAACCAAAAAATAATTATCATACTGGAGATAAATGATGGAAGGTATTTTAGTATTTGTGTCAGGCAGCTCAGGCGCTGGCAAAAATAGTGTAATAAATGGTGTAATAGACAAAAATCCACGCAAGTGCAAATTTTTGGTGAGCAACACCACACGCGAAAAACGTGCGTCAGATAAAAAGAAAGGCCAATATCATTTTATTAGCAAAGAGCAATTTGAAGAAAAAATTGCAGCAGGCGAGATATTGGAATATGACGTATATAATGGCAACTACTATGGCCTAGGCATTGACGAAGTAGAAACTAGCGTAATGACAGGTAGAGTGTGCTTTAAAGACTTAACAGTAAAAGGTGTGCTAAACAGCAAAGAAATTTTGTCTGACAAACACAAACAAGTAAATGTTTTTGTTACCGAGCGCAAAAAAGTGTTGCGTGAAAGATTAATTTACAGAGGCGAGAAAAAAGAAAATATTAAAAATAGATTAAAATTGTATTCTGTAGAGCAAAAAATGAGCAGACATTATGATTACATTATCTACAACACCATTTTAAAAGATTCCATTGATCAGTTGGAAAGTGTGGTGAATACAGAGTATGATAACTTACCAATCCTTACAAATGTATCAACTCTACGCATTAATGCAAAGCGTATTGATAAGGTTGCATTAAAATTAAGAGCAGGCAAAGTGCTAAAACCAATCAAGGTGATGGAGCATGATGGCAGAATATATATCACCGAGGGTGTAAACACATATCTTGCCGGACTTCAAGCAGGCATACTAGTAACAAAACAATTTGAAAACAAACACGAAAAATTGAATAAAGATATCAACCAAGATGAATGGATGAAAATTGTGGAAAGTTATAGAAAATAAAAGATGCTGTAAGCATCTTTTTTTGTGCCATAATAATTTGTTTAAAACAAAGTATTTTGGTATAATATATTTGATTAAATTAAGAGGTAAAATTAGATGACAATCAATGAACTTTTAAGTGCAGAATTAGGTATCTCACTCAATCACACAAACAATATTATTAGTTTGCTTGATGAAGGTTGCACAATACCATTTATTGCACGTTATCGTAAAGAATTAACAGGTAGTTGTGACGACCAAACTTTGCGTGTGTTTGCAGATAGATTAACTTATCTTAGAAACATTACAAAGCGCAAAGAAGAAGTAAGTGCACTCATCACCGAGCAAGGCAATATGACGGAAGAAATTGCCAAAGCATTAGAAGATGCAGCAACAATTACCGAAGTGGAAGATATATATCGTCCATTCCGTCCAAAACGTAAAACACGTGCATCTGTGGCTATTGCAAAAGGACTTCAACCACTTGCTGATAAAATTTTAAAGCAAGCACCATTTGATTTGGAAGCAGAAGCAGCACAATATATTAGCGAAGAAAAAGGCGTTGCAAGCGCAGAAGAAGCAATTGCAGGGGCAAAAGATATTATTGCAGAAAGTATTTCTGATAATGCTGATTTGCGTAAGGTGTTGCGTGAGTTGCTTGTGAAAAAGGGTACAGTCAATTGCAAATTGCTAGAAAAAGAAGGTAATTTCACATATGAAATGTACAAAGATTACAATTCACCTATTGCAAAACTACCAGGACACAGAGTGCTTGCAATCAACAGAGGCGAAAAAGAAGATTGCCTAAAAGTGTGGTTGGAAGTAAATGAAGAATTGGCTTTGAGCGAAATCACAAGTAAATTTATCAAGAAAAATTCACCATTTGAAGAATTGTTAAAAGAAGTGTGTGCAGATGCATACACAAGACTTATTTTCCCATCAATTGAGCGTGAAGTGCGTAACGATTTGACAGATAAGGCAAACGAACAAGCAATAAAAATGTTTGAAGTAAACCTAAAACCACTACTTATGCAACCACCTTTGAAAGGAAAAGTAATACTTGGCTTAGACCCTGCATATCGTACAGGTTGCAAAATTGCAGTTATTGATGCAAATGGCACAGTGTTAGATACCACCGTTGTGTACCCAACACCACCACAAAGCAAGATTGAAGAATCAGAAATTAAATTGAAATACCTTATTGATAAAGATAAAGTAGATGTAATTTCTATTGGTAATGGTACTGCTACAAAAGAAAGTGAAATATTTGTGGCAAATTTAATTAAAAAACTAGATAGGAAAGTAGAATACGCTGTTGTAAACGAAGCAGGCGCATCTGTGTATAGCGCAAGTAAGCTTGGCGCACAGGAATTCCCTAACTTCGACGTTGCTCTTCGTAGTGCAGTAAGCATTGCAAGGAGACTTCAAGACCCACTAGCAGAACTTATCAAAATTGACGTAAAATCTATTGGTGTTGGACAATATCAACACGATATGCCACAAAACAGATTGACCGAAGTGCTAGAAGGTGTAGTTGAAGATTGCGTAAACACTGTTGGTGTGGACGTAAACACAGCTAGTCCAAGCCTACTCACATACGTTGCAGGACTAAATAGCAGTGTGGCAAAAAATATTGAAAAATATCGTGCAGATAATGGCGCATTCAAAACTCGTGAAGATTTGAAAAAAGTTGCCAAACTTGGAGACAAAGCATACGAACAATGTGCAGGTTTCTTGCGTATAGTTGGTGGTGATAATATCTTAGATAACACAGGTGTTCACCCAGAAAGTTATGCTGCCGTGTATAGACTACTTAAATACTTTAATTTAACACGTGAAGATATCAAAAATGGCAACTTGGCACTTCTTCCTGCAATGGTGGAAAAAGAAGGTTTAGAAAAAGTTGCAAGCACAATAAATGTTGGTGCTCCTACATTGCAAGATATTGTAAACGAACTAATTAAACCAGGCCGTGATGTGCGTGATGAATTGCCAAAGCCACAATTAAAGAGTGAACTTCTTGGCATTGAAAATTTGAAAAAAGACATGGTGCTCACAGGAGTTGTGAGAAATGTTACTGACTTTGGCGCATTTGTGGATATTTCTGTTCACCAAGACGGCCTTGTACACATTTCTCAAATTTCCAAAGATTACATCAAGCATCCTAGCGATGTGCTAAAAGTGGGCGACGTGGTGCGCGTAAAAGTGTTAGATGTAGATGTAGAGAAAAAGAGAATTTCTCTTACAATCAAAGATTGTCCACCAGAAGAAGAATAAAAAAGAAAAACACCCAATTTTGGGTGTTTTTTGTTATTACATCATTGCTTCATGTGTGGCTAAATTTGGCAATTCAGAAATAGGTGTTTCTGATAACTTTTTCATTTCAACTTTTGCTTCGTGATTTGATTTAAATTTTTCAAATGCTGATGGTTGAAGTTCGCCACAATGTGCGTGATACATTGCATAATAAAATCTATCTTCAAGTGACAAGGATTTTTTGTTTACCTTTGGTACATCTACCAATTCTACTTTTTCATTTAGGTATGGCTCATTATAAGGGAAAATTGATTGCAAAATTGCAACTTTGTACATAGACATTTTTTCGCCTTCTTTTTTGTAACTCTCAATTGCTTTTGCCAAATGATCTTTTGCTTGGCATTCTTTCCAAACATCGTATGCATCATAGAATTGAGGCATTGTTACATCTCTTGCTTCTGGTGAAGATATTTTCATAGTAGCAACTGCATTCATTGCCTTTTTATCTAAAAAGACATCAATTACATTCTTTACAGGTGAATTTTTGCTCATCATTTTGTATTTTGCATCAATGGTTGCATTTTCACCAAGAGTGTGTTTTGAGTAGTACCAAATCATTGCAAGTAGAGATGCCCTAGATGTTGCACATGTTGTGCTTTCTGCAATCTCTTGAATACCATTGTCTATTACTTGTAGTCTGCCAGTGCTACCTTTGTTTGTCATAAACATATTTTCGTAATCGGTGACGTATGACACAAGGTTTTGCATCAATGCATCTTCTAGTAATTCTTTGTTTAAAGTTTTCATATTATCTTAAATTTCCTTTTGTGGTATAAACCCACTAACATATATATTATACAATATTAAGTCGTATGTGTCAAGATGCCAGTTTTGGCGAAAATGGGGTGGTGGCAATAAAAAAGGACTAATTATATTAGTCCTTTAATTTACTTTTGAACTCTTTATCTTTAAGTAAAGCATTATATATTTTATCACCAATTTCCTCAATGGATAGCATGTTGTCCGCCTTGTCTGTGCATGCAATGATATCCCAGCCATATTTTAGTGACACATACATACCACTTTCATATGCATTTTCCAAATGCTTTGGATCTTGCTCGTGAATATCCTTAGTTGAACCTGATTTAAATCCTTCTTTTGCTTCTCTTGCTTCACGCAATTTTTTTGATGTGGCCACAGGAACATTTAGGAATATCACTTTATCTGGTTTTGGTAGTTTTAGTAAATTGTATTCCAAGTCAAATAACCAATCTAGATATTTATCTTTCTCAGCCAAGTCATGAATTTTACCTGCTTGGTGCAATGCATTTGATGGAGTGTAGCGGTCAATGATAATCACTTCGCCATTTTCGTAGTGAGATTTAATCTCAGTAAGATACGTGCAAAGTCTATCCACCGCAAATAAACTACTTGCTTGGTAGGCGTCCACGCTGTCTGCCGTGGCACCAAGTTTGCCATCCAAATACATCTTCACAGGAGCAGAACTCATAGATGAGTAATTAGGAAAACTAATCTCAAACGCACCGTTTGAGATTAGTTTAGTTAGTTTATTTAAAAGTAATTTTGCTTGAGTTTGTTTGCCGCACCCGTCGGTGCCCTCAATAACAATAATATAACCTTTTTTCATTTATTAATTACCTAGGTATGTTGTTGTTTCTGCAGTGTAAACTACATCTGCTGGAATTTGTACAGAGGAGAATGTTACATTAAAAGCTTTTTTATCTGACAAGCCATATATATAATCTCCATCCTCATTTGTTTTTTCTAGATTCATATCAAGGTTTATAATTTCAGTAAATGATTTTTGCACTGAGGATTCTGTTAATTTTGCACGCTCATCAGTTGGAGCTGCATTCATTGAGACTTCTATAGCATTTACGCCAACAATTTGATCACCTTTAGATTCTACAACGTGTCCATAAGCAAAATATCTATCTTCTTCTTTGATTAAATTGGAAATCATAGTTGTATAAGAAATTTGATCACTTGTTGTTCCTAGATTTGGGAAAGCATAAGCCATTTGATTTAAATCTTTATGAATTATTTCTACTTCACCTGGATAGTCATCGCTTGCTGCGCGTAGAAGTTCAGTTGCATTATCTGCAAATTGAATTACTGAACCATCTTCATTATAGTATCTTTGGCCAAATGTTTTTGAGCCTCTGCATTGTGATTGTTTATATCCATGGCCAATTAACCATTGTTGTGTGGATGGACTATAAAACACATATTTTGAAGTTCCATTATTCTCTTTATACATTTCAGCTATGCACCAGTCATCTGCTTTATTTAGGATTTCAAGTGTTTTTGTGTCACCTTTTTTCTCCGCAGTATCCTTAAATCCGTTAATCAATGGGTCTGCTGCTGTTATTGCTTTGAAATTAGTATCTTGATTTGTTGTATCTTGGTCACCTGCTGTAGCCACTTGTGTTTTTGTATCATCTTTGCCGCTGTTATCACCACTATCTTTATCCTTGCGTGATGTAAGACCAAATATGGTTCCAAGGACAGCTGCGCCTAATGTAAAAAATCCGGCAATTGTCCAACCAACTCTTTTCCCATTTGCACCTGCATGTTTCATAGCAATATGCCTCCATATTTCTAATTTTACTAAAATTATATACCAAATGTGAACAAAATGCAATACCTAATTTGAAAACATTTGATTTTGCTTGTGTATAAGTATAAGATTTCTTATGATTTTATCGTTATTTTTGTATGGTTTGCAGAGTAATTTTATTAAGGTATTTCTATCCAATAATATTATATCTACGCTTTTACTAAGTGTGATTGCCTGCTTTGTGAATAGCGAATTGGTAAGCACCATGCCCTCATTGCAACCATAATATTTTTTGGCAGCGTACACTTCATTTATTGCCTTATTTCCCACATTGTGGCCATAATATAGTTTGCATTGCACAGCTATTTTTATGCCCCATTTAGTTACAATTAAATCTGCACCATAATCACCTGTGGTTGGGGTGGGATTTACTTTGAATCCCATTTTTTTGAATATGTATGCCATCACATGCTCAAAATCTACGCCACTAATTTTATCAATATCTGTAATTGTGGCGCGTTTTAGTATATGCCCAATGTGAACATTGTCTATTGCGTTTGTAACCACCTTAAATGGCCATACAAAAATTTTAAGCAACTTATTCATACAATAATATTATATCATGTTATGATATAAAGTGCAATAGTGATATGCAACAGAACAAAAATCGGTGATATGTTTGAAAGAACCTTATGCTATGCAGCATAAGAACCTTGCGTTCCTAATGCTAAAGCCGGGAGCAATTTGTAATTGCGATCTGGGTCCGACAGGACATCGATACCCTTGGGTTTGATTCACATTGCCATAAAAGTAAAAAAATGGAGCAGGCAATGGGAATCGAACCCACATAACCAGCTTGGGAAGCTGGGGTTCTGCCACTGAACTATGCCTGCAAGTATTAGCATTATACAATAATTAAGCGAGTTTATCAAGCAAATAAAATATTTACATATTATGTAAAATTATAGCCATACTAAATGTGGAGATAATGATATGAGATATTTACAAAAGATTGTTATTTGTGTGCTTATTTGCATTTGTGTGTGTGGAATTAGTGCATGCCAAAAAACCACAGACACTATGGAAATGAATACACCTGCCACACAAGATGTGCAAGTTGATGAAAATGTGGTATTATTAGACGGCGCAACCACTTTGGAGAAAAATGGCGACTACTACGAATCGGGCGCACTCTCAATAACACAAGGTAAGAAGTATGTGTTCAAACTAACCAACAACAAGTTGGGTCACAATGTGAGCACACTATATATGTACAATGCAAAGGAACGAATGGGTAATGCGTTCTTGGATGGTACCACCGAAAAGCAAAATTTGGAAGGTGCCTATTGGAACGTAAAAGTGTATGACAGCAACAAAAACTACATTGATTTTGCAACCCTTCATCCACTAAGTAGCCAAATGAGTTGGAGTGATAGTTGGGATGATGTATACGAATTTGAACAAAATGCTACATATTATTTCGTGTTAGATATAATAAAAACAAAATCTGGAAATTGGTATTTTTCCATTTATTAAAAATGACACCTTAACTTGAAAAAATTGAAAAATATTTGTTATAACAATACAAATTCTAAAACTTTATGTTATAATATCATTAATATTAGATCATGGAGGGATATATGGATATAAGTATTGTGATTAATGATTACATTAATAATAA
>JAGCSP010000061.1 GCA_017964105.1 Clostridia bacterium
ATTAAATCACTTTGTGTATGTGGATAATTACAATTTTTGTGCGTTACTTAATAATTTTGTATTGGGGAGATAAAAAGTATGAATTATGTGCTATATGTATTGCTACTGATTTGTAGTGCAATGTTTGTACTATATGCAGTGAATGGTATTACATATTAGTTGCAATTAAATGGCTACAATCATTTTGCCAATTTAAAAACGCTTGTGCATAAACAAAGTGTGGATGTTCTCGCAATATATTTCACGCCATGTGTAATTAGTGAGATTATTAAGTTATTTTTAGTTGGTAATTCTATAATGTGGATATTTTTGCTTGCAGAAATACTCACATTTGGTGACATAATATTTGTATTGTCTAGTAGTAAATCAAACCACAAAGTGGGAGTAAAACTTACTAAACGATATATTAGAATATATGTGCTTAGCTTAATAATTTGCATTTGTGCCGTTAGTTATTTTTGTTATCACATAATATTTGGCTTTAATCAATTATTTGGACTTGTGTATATATTTCCATTAGTAGTGTTATTTTCAGTGTTTTTGGCATGCATTTTGCTATTTCCATTTGAAAAAATCATATCAATGCATTACATTCATGATGCTGTAAGGATCTTGAAGAATCATGGAGGCATAACAAATATTGCCATAACAGGTAGTTATGGTAAAACTAGTACAAAGTTTATATTAAAAACAATATTATCACAAAAGTACAAGGTGATTGCGACTCCGGGTAGTTACAACACACCGCTTGGAATTACTAAAACTATTAGAGAAATGTTAGCCCCAGATACTGATGTGTTTATAATGGAGTTTGGTGCAAATAGACTTGGTGATATTAAATATCTTTGTAATAAATTTAGGCCAAATATTGGTGTTTTAACAAGTATTGGCAAAGCACACATTAATACATTTAAAAGTATTGACAACGTAATAAAGGCCAAAAGTGAATTGGTAAACAATTTGTATGGAAATGATACTTTTGCCGTATTTAATGCAGATAATGAGTATGTAAAAAAGGTTTATTTAGACTACAAGGGCAATAAAATTGCTTGTGGCCTTGGTGTGGGTGAGTTGGTGGCGACAAAAATTAGTACCAATTTAAATGGTACCATATTTGATGTGTTAAAAGATGGCAAACACTATATTACGTTAAAAACAAAACTAATTGGATTGCAAAATATAACAAATATATTGTTTGCAGTAGCTGTTGCCATTAAATTAAAGTTGTCTAAACAACAAATTATTGATGGTGTAAAGGAATTATCACAAATCAGTGCTAGGATGGAAGTGATGCCGCATAGTAGTGGCGCCATTATTATTAATGATGGTTACAATAGCAATCCTTATAGTGCCAGGGTAGCAATAGACAATATGAATTTATTTAACAAAAAGCATAAAATTGTACTTACACCTGGGATGGTGGAACTAGGCAAATTGCAATATAGCGAAAACTACAATTATGGAGTTTATATGGCTTCCAAGGTGGATAGGGTATATATTGCAAACCACGAAAATATGCTGGCACTAAAAAGGGGCTTAATTGATGGTGGAATGAGTTTAAAAAACATTTATACAGATGCCACACTATCAAACACATTAAAAGTTCTTACAAATGATGACATTCTACTAATTGAAAATGATTTACCAGATAACTATTTGTAAGAGGTAATAAATGAAACAAAATATAATTGTACTCTTTGGTGGCGTAAGTACAGAGCATGACATATCAATAATCACAGGTGTTCAAACACTAAATAATATAGATGCATATTTATTCAATATAATACCGGTATATATAAACAAAAATGGTGTTGCAATCACAAGTAAAAAGTTTTTCAATATAAATACATTTAAATCAAATGTGTATGGCAAACGTGTAATTTTTGAGGGTGCAAGTGGATGCATAAAAATAGGTAATGCATTTGGTAAAAAAATACGTATAGATTGTGCAGTGGTCTGCATGCATGGCAAAAATGGAGAAGATGGTGTGATAAGTGGTATGCTAAAATTTGCGGGTATACCATACACCTGCAGTGATGTCTTGTCTAGCGCAATTGCATGTGATAAAGTGATATTTAAAGATATATTGAAATCTCTTAATGTTAATCATGTGCCATATGTAAGCGTTACAAGTGATGAATACTCTAAATCAAAAAGCGCATGTGTAAAAAAAATATTGACTAGTGTTGGTTTGCCTGTAATTATTAAGCCTGCAAATCTTGGCTCATCAATCGGAATTGAAATATGCAAATCGCGCAAAAATTTAATAAAATGTATAGAAAATGCATTCAAATTTGATAAAAAACTGCTAATTGAAAAGTATTTAAGTAATTTTAAAGAACTAAATATTGCACTATATGATGATAAAAAAATACATATTTCACATATAGAACAACCTATTAAAACGAGTGACATTTTAAGTTTTGAAAACAAATATATAGGCAAATCAAAGGGTATGGAAAATTTGAATCGTGTGCGTCCAAAGCTCGATAAAGAAACTACCAACTATCTACAAAATTCAGCAGCAAGAGTATATAAACATCTTGGATTAAAAGGTGTTGTGCGCTTTGACTATATAGTGACAGACAAAGTGTATTTAAATGAGGTAAACTCTATTCCTGGAAGCATGGCAAATTATCTATTTGATATATCGTTTTGTGAGCTTATGACGCGCTTAATTAATAATGCAATCAAAGTGTATAATGTAGATAAAAATTTGACATCAACATTCCATTCTAGTGTGCTAAATCAAAGTGAATTAAATGTGTTAAAATAATAATATTTATGCAAAAAAGTGCATAAATATTATGCGTGTTTGTGCAACAAATACAATAGTTTGGTTTGCAAATTTGTCTGCATTTGCTTGTTTGCAATAGTACTGCAAGCTTGAATTAGAGTAAATAATTCTACATTATTGAAGTACATATTTTTTAGATTAAAACTATTCAATATTTTTATACCACCAGTTTTGCCTGTTTTAGTTACAATTGGTATGCCAGCTAGATCTAAAAAATTTACATATCTATAAACAGTACGCGTGCATATTGTGTATTTGTTGGCAATCTCATTTGCTGTGATTGTTTCATCTTTTGATAATAGGGTAAATAGTATACCTAGTGCAACATCCATTTTCATATAGCGTATTATAACACACAATGTTTAAAATATCAAACAAATGTTCTATAAATAAAGAGTGAGTATAGTCTTCTCACTCTTTTTTTGCAAATTTATCTATTTGTTCTACAATTAAATTATTTCCTATGTCTTTGTTTGCTTTTTTCATTTTTAATTCCATGCCAGCTTTGTCTTGCAATACCTTTTCAATGGTGTTTGATAGAGTAATTTCATTTAATTCGCTTTGCAAAAGTACCTTTGCGTAGCCATTTTTCTCAAAATCATATGCGTTTAGTATTTGGTCTCCGCGCGAAACATCTTTTGGCAATGGAACTAGTATCATGGGTTTGCATAGATAGAGTAATTCAAATATTACATTAGATCCTGCCCTTGACACAACAACATCTGCCCATGCAAATGCGTCTTGAATGTTGTTTAAAAATTCTAGTTGTATATAATTTGATTTACGCTCAGGAGCCATATTTCCTTTGCCTACAATATGCACTATATTATATCGTTTTGTAAGTGTATTTATTTTGCTTTGAACCACATCATTTATTGCTTTTGCACCTAGTGATCCACCTACAAAAAGTACATTTGGCTTATGTTCATCAAACTTACCTAATTTGGCCATATTTTCTGGATGATACACACTTAATGTTGGTCTAATAGGTGAGCCCGTGTATATTCCTTTTTTATCGTATTTTAATGCTAGTGGTTTAAAGCTAAAACACATTGCACTGCATTTGCGATAAATTATTTTGTTTGCTAGTCCGATAGAGTAGTCAGATTCGTGCGCAACAATTGGAATATGCAACATGGCGCCAGCAATTACAACAGGAACTGATACATATCCACCTTTGGAAAATATAACACTTGGGTTAATTTCTTTTAATATTTTTTTGCATTGCATTATTGCTTTGTATAGTTTAAAAGGGATTGCCAGATTTTTCAATGTAAATTTTCTAATGAATTTTACGCTAGTCACGCTCCAATAGGTGATGTAAGGATATTTGCTTACAAGACCATATTCCATGCTGTTTGGTTCGCCAATGTAGTGTATTTGATATTTATTTTTCAGAGCGGGGAATAGTGCAATATTTGGCATTATGTGTCCTGCAGTTCCACCACCACACATTACTATTTTTTTCATTTTATACATTTACCTCTTAATTTAGTTATATGAAATATAAGGGTTAATTATTTGCACAAAATAATATATTTTTTATGAATATTTATAACAAAATATGTATAATTATAATTTTAAAAATGTTGCAAATTGATGCGTTTTCAATTTTACAATATTATTTTTGTTTGTTATAATAATTTAGATTTATTATATATTACAAGGATTTTTTTATGAGCAAAAGTTATAATTCCAAAGATATTGTAGTGTTAGAAGGACTTGATGCAGTGCGTCTAAGGCCAGGTATGTACATTGGTACCACTGGTGAGAAAGGTATGCATCATTTGTTGTGGGAGATTGTAGATAATTCCATTGATGAAATTGCAAATGGTTTTGGTAGCAAGATTGATGTTATTATGCACAAGGACAATTCCATTACTGTAATTGATAATGGTAGAGGTGTGCCAGTAGATAAGCATCCAACACTAAAAGTAAGTGGTGTAGAAGTGGTATTTACCCAGTTACATGCAGGTGGAAAGTTTGATAATCACAATTATGCATTCTCTGGCGGATTGCATGGTGTGGGTGCATCTGTAACAAATGCATTATCCGAATGGCTTAAAGTAGAAGTGTTTAAAGATGGTTTTTACTACGCCATGAACTTTGCCTCTATTGAAAAAGCAAAGGGTAAAGTATCTGGTGGTGTACCACAAGGACCATTAC
>JAGCSP010000062.1 GCA_017964105.1 Clostridia bacterium
AAGTTTAGGTATTACTATACCTAAAAAGATAATAATGCTATCCCCATGGCTTGATATAACACTAACAAACGAAAGTATACCTAAGTATGAATGTGCAGACCCTATGCTAACAAAAAAAGATTTGCAAGATTGTGGTGGTTTTTGGGCTGGTGATACACTTACTAATGATCCAAAAGTAAGTCCAATTTACAGCGACATTATTCCAAATACTAGTATGTATATTTTTGCTGGCACTAGGGAAATATTTTGTCCAGATTGCATTGACTATTATGCTAAATTAAAGAAGTCAAAAGCTAATGTGCATTTAATTTTGGGTGTGGGTATGAATCATGTATATCCTATGTATCCAATACTTGAGGCACATAAAGCATTTAAACAAATTAAGAATATAATAGAGAGGTAATTTTATATGAGAAAAGATTTTGGAGTAAAAACATGGTTTTATCCACTACCAGTGGTAATAATTGGCACTTATGATGAGAATGGTGTGCCAAATGCAATGAATGCTGCATGGAGTGGTATTTGGGACTATAATCAAGTATATGTATCACTAAGCAAACACAAAACCACAGATAATCTTTCTAAAACACATGCATTTACAATTAGTTTTGCAGATGCAAAACATGTGGCAGAAGCAGATTATGTGGGAGTGGTGTCAGGCAATCAAGTACCTAATAAATTGGAAATTGCAGGATTACACACGCATAAGTCCGCACATGTTAATGCACCAATAATTGATGAATTTCCCCTAACACTTGAGTGTAATGTGGTTAGTTTTGAGGATGGTACACTTGTTGGTGAGATTGTAAACGTGAATGCCGATGAAAGTGTGCTTACAAATGGTGTAATTGATGTAGATAAATTACAAGTAATTAGTTTTAGTCCTGCTGATAATAGTTATAGAGTAGTTGGCAAAAAAGTTGGTAGTGCATTTAGTGATGGTTTGAAGTTAAAATGAGAGTAGAACTCTCATTTTTTATATAAAAGTGCAATATCATTTTGAAAAATTATATAAAAGTAATACAATATATTTGATGGAAAAAGCTCAAGAAATAAAAACGAGATTAGATAAAATCAACTTAATATTTGCATATGCACTTGTATTCATGCCATTAGTAACATTACTTTTGGGTTTTTGGAGTGGATTTTCACTTGCCATGGAACTTGTGTATTTTTCTGTTGCATATCTTATATTTTTAATTTTTCATTTACCATATTTAGGGTTACTTGGCGGATGGAAAGAAAGAATAAAAAGTTGGATTAATTTTCCAACAATTGTTGCATGTGTGATGTTGGTTTGGGCATTGGTTACAGGCTTTGCACATGGTAAAATAAATGTTACTTTTTTGCATTATCTTGGTTTTTTTGAAATATACATTTGTTTTAGAAAACTTGATAAATCAAAATACAAAAACTTAATATACACATTTTTAGTTGTATTACTTGTAAGTGTGGTGTGCGGACTAATTGACCCACATGGCACATTTATACCAGGATTCCACACAGAAGGTTTTCCATATTCGATTGAATTTACCAATCCAAACTATTCTGGCTATGTAGTCGCAGTGGCTCTTGTATATGTGATATCAAAATTATCACAACAAACCACAAGGAATGAAAAAATATTATTTATTTCATGTTTTGTGTTATTTTCAGTGTTCCTATTTGCAAACGGTAGTTTTGTTCCAATTAGTGGGGTAGTACTATTTAGCATAATTATGATAATTTTTAAATGGGTAAAATTGAAGAAATGCCCATGGGAATTATTATCAATATTTTTAAGTTTCCTAATTTTATCAATACTAATTGATTTGTGCCCTTGGTGGACAAAGTATCGAAATTGTGGTGATAGTTATTTGTGGGAATGTGTAGCAGTATTTGATAACATATTCCACACACATATATATGAATACTTTAGGGGTGATGTACTTGCTGGCGCAGATGGATGGGATAGAAATAGTTTAGCACTTGCAGCACTCAAAAAGTCATGCAGTTCGGTGACGGCATTCTTATTTGGATTTGGTCCAGGTTATTATTTAGAGATTCGACCACATATGCATTTGCTTGCATTATGGCTTGATTTTGGAATAGTTGTACCTGTTTGTTATGTGTTACTTGTTGGTTACGTGGTATACAAATTTTTCCAAAACAAACAAACTCAATTGGCAAATCTTACTATGATTTCATGTTTTGGCGTGTATTCGGTAATGGCATTTTTTGGTAGTATGACTTTTCAAAGTTTCACATATTTTGTACCAGTATTTGCAATGGCATACAAATACATATGTAATAGTGAAACAAAAGAAAGTGAATTGGCACAACCAAAAGAAGAAGTAAGACCAAAGCCAACAAAAAGAAAAAAACAAGAGATAAAAGAGCAATAATCATTTTTATAAAATGATTTCAAGTGATATAATAATTGTGACAAAAGCAAAGGAGAAAATATAAAATGAAAAAATTTTGGTCAGAATTTAAAGCATTTATTATGCGTGGCAACATTTTAGATATGGCTATTGGTGTTATTATTGGTGGCGCTTTCTCAGCAATAGTAACCGCATTTACAAATGGTATTATTATGCCATTAGTAAACCTTGCATTATCAGGCTCAGAAGGTGGATTGGATAGTGCATACACATTCTTAAAGAAAGTATATGTTGATGGCGAACTTAGTTTGGAAAAAAGTATATATATTGATTGGGGTGCATTCATCACAGCAATACTTAATTTCTTGATTATTGCAATGACACTATTTATCATCATCAAAGTAGCAATGGCAAGTAGCAAAATGCTACACAGAGCACAAAACGAATTAAAACCAAAATTTACTAGGGCTGAGAAAAAAGAGATGAAGGCAGCAGGCGTAAATGTACGCGACAAGGCAGCTGTTAAGGCATATATGGA
>JAGCSP010000063.1 GCA_017964105.1 Clostridia bacterium
ATTAATCCGTCATTATTTACATAAATAATATCATCACTTTCGTAAACTGCCGCCACCTTAATAGCAAGAATATCAGAATTGGTATTCTTAATATTTGATAACTTTACCGCTACGCCTTCTGTGTAATAAAAGTTGTAGCCATCTGTGTTACTATATACTGCTAATACATATCCTTTTGCATTATTCACAGCATTCCAGCTTAGTATTTGATTATTTACTACTACACCACTTACGCCTTTTTGATTATCTGTTTCAATACAGGACAATGAATAATGTTCATTATCGTTTTCAATTTTACTATCAATAAATATATTTATTGCATTACTAAATTCACTAGCATAACCATTCGCTACACTTCTAACTTTAAAAGCGTAATTAATACCTTCTTTTGTGCATACCTTAGAATAATCATATACGGCAACATTTGAATTGGTAGTTACAGATTGAATTTTAGTATCATTTAGATACACATCATAACTTTCTGCATACTTTACACTTTGCCACCAAATATACTTTTCTGTTTCATTAGAATAAATTAATGGAGTGTCTAATGTATAATCAAGATTAAATAAGGAACATGCACTAAAAATGAATATAGCAACAAGAAAACATGCAATATATGTTATCTTTGTCCTTTTTTTCATTTATTAACTCCTTTTAAGATGCAATTTGTATGCATGTGGCAACAACTCATCAAATTTAACCTTTTTCAATACGCCGTCTTCTTTTATTATCACTTTAATATCAGGAGCGTATTTACTCATAAATTGTCTACAACTGCCACATGGTGCAAGTATTGTAACTTCGCCACCTGTGTAACCAACTGCAACAACTGTGTCAAATTCTGTCACACCCTCAGTAAGTGCATTGCCAAACGCTACTTGCTCACCGCAAACAGAGTGCATTCCGTCCATATCAAGATTTACACCAAGATATACCTTGCCATCTTTTGCTCTAAGTGCACTGCCAACAGTGTGGTTAATGCTACCTTTATGCCATCTTTCTTTAATTATTTTTGTAGCTAATTCTACTAGCTCTAAATCTTTTTTACTAATCATTATGCATTCCTCACTGCAATTACAGATACTGTAAATATAATCATGCCAATACATAGTGCAAGCAAAATCCAAAAAACAGCACCCATTTTATTATCTTTACGTGTGTCTTTTATAAATTTATCTTGATATTTTTGTCTCAATTCTCTTTCTTGCTCGGTAAGCCCACTAGAAGCCTTTGTTTCTTGCTTAACTTCTACTTCTTCATTTTTAACATCTTTTTTTGTTGCCATAATAACCACCTCAAGTACACTTATATAATAAATAATATTTTAATTTTTGTCCAATAAATCACCCTAAAATCAAAAAAGTTTATATACATTCCTGTATATAAACCAATTTTTATTCAAGTGGACGTTTTTCATTACTTGTAAATGCAAAAGCAACTGCACCTGGCCCTAAATGTGCACCAATAATTGGCCCTATCATCCTAACATCTGCTTCCACACCAAGTGTTTCTTTCACCATTTCTTTCATTTGATTTGCAACTGGCAAGTTGTCTGTGTGCACAATAATGCATCTGTCCCAAGGTTTGAAACGTGTGTAATTGTTATATTCTGCAATTACACTTCTTAATGCCTTTTTCATACCCATTTCTTTTCTTGCTGTTTCAAGTGTGCCATGACGAGTAAATTCAATTATTGGCTTAATTTGCATTAGTGAGCCAATTGCTGCACTAGCGCCACTAATTCTGCCGCCACGCTTTAAATACATCAAATCATCAACAATAATAAAGTGTTGAATGCCATCTTTCATTTTGTCAATCAATTCTTTTGCTTGTACATTTGTTTTGCCCTCATCACGCAATTTACATGCATAACGAACACATTCACCTTCGCCAACTGTTGTGGTATTACATTGCATTGTTACATAATCAAGGTCAGGATATTCTTCTTTTACTATTGCAAGTGCCTTATTTGCATTGTCAAGAGTTGGACTAAGTCCATAACTTTGCGTTAAGTGCAATGCATGTTTCACGCCTGCCTTTGCCATTGACGTAAATAAATCAATGTGCGCTTGCACACTAAGAATACTTGTTTTGGCAACATATCCTTCACGCAACTTATTGTAAAAATCAATGTATTCTTGCTCATTTTGAAAATTGTCTAAGTGCTCAGTAAGTACATTGTTTTTTTCTAATGTGAATGTAAGTGGGCCCACCCATACACCAAGTTTTTTCATTTCGTCTGCATATAAATCTGCAGTGCTGTCTGTGGATACCACAAATTTTGCTTCTTTCATACTATTTTCTCCTTATTTTTTGCGTATAAACACTTTCTTTTCTTCTTGAATTATTTCATTGTTTTGCAAATAATTTACTAGCAATCTGCGCGTTTTTGATTCATTGTATGGCATGCGATATGCAGTAATTGCAAGCGCTGATGATATTGCTATAAACACAGGCAACAATGTTCCAAACGATCCAAATAATATAGCAACTGCCACACTCATACCACACGCATATTCCCTTTCAACCAAGGCTTTATTACTCATGCCAAGTATTCTAATCTTAGCAAGTAAATTTTGGAACATAAATAGTGGAAGTAATCCATAGGCAAATCCAACTACTGCAAACAATACATATAACAAATACACATTTTGTGCGAATGCTATACCCATTACTCCGCCTGCCATAATGAGCGAGCATGCAATAACCCAACCTGTGGTATCTTTCTTATCAAATAATATACCAAATAAGTATGCCCCAATTCCATATGCACCATTATATACTGCGGTAAATATTCCAGCTTGCGAATAATTTCCTTGACCTTTTACCATTATTAGCAACATATAGGCCGTGGTTAAAGCATCTACAAAACAATATAAAAAGTAAGTTACCATATAGGATGCAATAATCTTTTTGCCAACTTTTACGCCTTGATTAAAGCGCTTTTCATTTTTCTTGGCATCTTCACGTGCATTTGATGTAAAGTCTTTATTAAAACCAACTTGATTTACACTCTTAAAGTAGTACACAAGCAATGGTATGCAAGATATTACATAGATGCTAAGTGAAATTATAATAACTGTAAGTTTGGATATATCAAGTATATAACCACCTACTATGAATGCAGCAAGCGTACCTATTTGTTCAAATAGCCTTGTAAGTCCAATACCATCACCCGCATTTTCTAAGGTTGAGTAGTTGTATATAACTTCTTTTGGCAAGTTCTTAAATGCTTCACTAACACCATAAAAGAATACTGCGCCAACTATACCTACCCACAAATAATTATCAATAAGCAATATGGATACGCTATACAAAATTATAGGAATAATTCTGTACACAAG
>JAGCSP010000001.1 GCA_017964105.1 Clostridia bacterium
CCAACAAGGCGCATTTCTTGGTCAACAATAGGGAGTGCCAAGAAGCCATAGTCGGAAATTTTTCTTGCAACTTCTTCTTGGTCGTCTGTTGTGAATGCATACACTGTGTTGTCGTGCATAACATCTACAATTTTCATATTGTCGTCGTTTATCATTAAGTCTTTTGCGGGCACATAACCAATTAAGCGCTTTGTTTTATCTGTAACATAGCATGTGTAAATTGTTTCTTTGTCAATGGCACTTTCTTTAATTTTGCCAAGAGCTTCGCCAATTGTCATATTTGGGCGAAGTGCCACATATTCAATTGTCATTATGCTTCCGGCGCTATCTTTTGGATATTTTAGTAGTTCATTTAAGCCATCGCGTGTTTCTTTATCTGCTGATTTTAAAAGTCTTTTTACTACGTTTGCAGGCATTTCTTCCACAAGATCGGCTGTATCATCTAGAAATAAATCATTTACCACATTCTTAATTTCTTTATCGTTTAGTTTGGTAAGCAATAATTCCTTTGCATCCCTATCCATTTCAACAAATGTATCTGCGGCAAGTGTTTTTGGAAGCAATCTAAATAATACAGGTATATCTTTATCATCTAATTTGCCCAAAATTTCTGCAAGTTCAATGTCGCTAAGGCACTCAGCTATTTTTTTGATGCTAGAATACTTTTTTAATTCTAGCAACTTTTCAATTTCATCTTTTTCTGCAATTCGGCGAATGACGTCTTTTGGCATGTCTTCAAGAAGTTTAAGTGTATCTTCCACAGATATCTTGTTCATCACTCCACGTAAATCCTCGTCGTTTAGTGAGTGTAGAAGTGATTGTTGTAATTTTGAATCTAGTAGTATTACAACATCAGCTAGCAAATCGTTATCTAGATTTTTGCAGAACTCTACTGATGCTTTGTCGTCCACAGATTTTAGTGTATCTACAATTTCAGTAGCTTCCAATTTGTTTGCAACGTCAATTGATTGCTCGTCGTTGTCAATTATTAATTTTAGTAATTCTTTGTTCATAACAAACCTCCTTTGTAATTTGGCTTGTTATGTTGCACACAAGCCATGTAGTTTAAATACAGATGATATTCAGTTGTTTTCATAACTTGTGTCCTCCTAATTTTAAAAAATTATCTTTTTAAATTATACATATATTGAGACGTGTCGTCAATTTGTATTGCATAATTAATTACATTTTTTATTATTAATTTTTCACAATTTAACGCGTCTTTTTAGTATATTATATTACTGCGTTTTGTTGGGAGTAGTGTATGTGTGGCCTTGTGGGTGTAATTGGCGATGATAATTTAAGAGATGAAATATTTTTAGGGTTACACAAACTTGAATATCGTGGCTACGATAGTGCTGGTATTGGTTATATAGATGGTGGCATTTGCACCATAAAATGTGTTGGTGGGGTGGATAAATTGCAAAGTATTACCCATGCAATAAATAGTAAAGTGTGCATTGCACATACACGTTGGGCTACGCATGGGGGACCAAGTGTTATAAATTGTCATCCACATGTTAGTGCTGGTAAAAGTGTTTGTATTGTGCATAATGGAATAATAGAGAATTGTGATTATTTAAAAAATAAGTACAATATAAATTGTGTTAGTGATACAGACACAGAAATAGTGGCTACCCTAATAGAAATTAAATACTTAAGAACTAAAGATAAATTGCAGTCAATAAATGAAGTGATAAATGAATTAAAAGGTAGCTTTGCATTAGCAATATTATTTGATGGTGATAATAGTATTTATTTTGCAAGAAACATAAGCCCATTGCTTATTGGATTTGGCAAGGACAAAATGTATTTGTGTAGTGATGTACTTGGAATGCCTAATGCATCAAAGTATATAGATTTACCAAACTTAAGTTATGGTTACATTACACTTAGTGATTACAAGGTGTACCATAATGGCAGCATTGCTAATTGTAATATTGTGGATGTTGGCATAGATTATACAAGTGCATCGCTTGGCGATTATCCTCATTATATGCTAAAAGAAATATATGAAATACCCAAGGTGCTAAAAGATACTATTTCATATTATGTAAAAAATACAAAACTTGTAAATAGAATTAAAGAGTGCGTCCATAGGATAAATAAAGTGGTACTTATAGCTTGTGGCACAAGCTATCATGCATGTCTCATGGGAGAAAAATTTTTTAATGAAATGGGATACTTGGCATATAGTTGTATAGCAAGTGAATTTGTGTACGACAGCATTCCAATTGATAAAAATACTTTATGTATACTTGTAAGTCAAAGTGGAGAAACTGCAGATACAATAAGTGCGCTAGCCAAGTGTAAAAAAGCACATTGTAAAACATTGTGTATAACAAATGTTGTGTCGTCTACAATTGCAAAAAATTGTAAAATTGTAATGCCAATAAAATGCGGGCCAGAAATAGCTGTGGCAAGTACTAAAGCATACAATGCACAAGTGCTTGCGATGTACGTGTTACAATATATATTTAAAAACAAAAAGTTGTCAACGCTTCACACACACATCAACAAATTAATTAAATTATTAGATGTATCTGTTATCGAAAAACAAAGCATTAAATACATAAAACATATACTTTCTGCCAAAAACATAATAATGATTGGTAAAAATGCTGATTATGTATCAGCTTTGGAGGCATCTCTAAAATTTAAAGAAATCAGTTATATTTCTAGCACTGCACTTCCATGTGGAGAATTAAAACATGGCACGCTTGCACTTGTAGATGAAGATACATTGGTAATTGTTTTTGATACAATATCAAAACTGAGAGATAAAACATCTAACATAATTAGTCAAATTAAAAGTCGGGGTGGTAAGATATTAGTAATATCTAACAAAGAAAACAACGCGGCAAATTATATGATTGCGCTTCCAAACATTAAAGAAAGATTTTTGCCACTTGTAAGCGTGATACCTATGCAACTGATTAGTTATAAAACTTGTGTGGCATGTGGTTATAATCCCGACAAGCCAAGAAACTTGGCTAAGTCGGTTACGGTAGAATAAAAAATAAGCACCTACTATTCAGCAGGTGTTTCTTGTTTTTTTAACTTTGAGTAATCGAAGTATTTTAATACCGGGTATCCATTTTAGTATTTCAAAATTTTAGCATATCGCAGAGTGTAACCAAAACGTTATTAAATATTTTGTCAAAAAATAAATTAAATTTAATTTATTCGCTTTTTCGTTTTTCTTATCACGGCAAAATATGTATAATATTTGTAGATTAAATTTTTTGGAGATATTATGAAAGATTACTATTCATCAAAAGAATATTTTGAATTGCTCAATAAATATTTGAGAGCAGCAAATTATCTTACGGTTGCTCAATTGTATTTAAAAGACAATCCACTACTAAGAAAACCATTGGAGCGCAAACACATAAAAGATAGATTGCTAGGTCACTGGGGAACATGTGCTGGTCAAAATTTTGTGTATGCTCATTGTGATAGAGTAATTAAGAAATATGATCAAGATATGATTTTGCTATCTGGCCCAGGTCATGGTGGTAATTTCTTTGTATCAAACTGTTACTTGGAAGGCACATATAGTGAGTACTATCCAAAAATTACACAAAATGAAGCAGGACTCAAAAAACTATGTAAGCAATTTTCATTTCCAGGCGGCATACCAAGCCACGTGGCACCAGAAACTCCTGGGTCTATTCATGAGGGTGGTGAACTAGGTTATAGTCTCGCTCATGGATTTGGTGCAGTGCTTGATAATCCAAACTTGATTGCAGCAGTTGTTGTTGGTGACGGTGAGGCAGAAACAGGCCCACTTGCAACTTCTTGGAATGGCAATAAGTTCATCAGTGCCAAAACTGATGGCGCAGTGTTACCTATACTTCATCTAAATGGTTACAAAATCAATAGTCCTACTGTACTTGCAAGACTTCCACATCACGAACTAGAAAGTTTATTTGTAGGTTATGGCTACAAGCCATATTTTGTGGAAGGTAACGACCCAGCAGCATTGCATCCAGTAATGGCAAAAGCTATGGATAGTGCTATTGCAGACATTAAGAAGATTTGGCAAAATGCACGCAAAAAGGGTGTTACAGAGCGTCCAGTGTGGCCAATGATTATTCTCCGCACTCCAAAGGGTTGGACAGGCCCAAAAGAAGTGGATGGCCAAAAAATAGAAGATTACTTTTTGGCACATCAAATTCCTATTAGTATGAGCGAGCTAAACCACTTTGATTTGGTAAAAGAATGGTTGGAAAGTTATCATGCCGAAGAATTGTTTGATGAAAAACGCAAACTATTAAAAGAAATTGCAGCAATTTTGCCTACTGGGGATAAACGCCTTGGTGCTACCCCTTATGCAAATGGTGGCAAACTACTAAAAGAAATTGTTACTCCAGATTTAAAAGATTTGGAAGTAAAATTTGATAAACCAGGCACAGTAAAAGTGCAAGATATGCGTGAACTTGGTGGATATATCAAAGAGTTGTTTGAATTGAATAAATACAACAAGAATTATCGCATATTCAGTCCAGACGAAGCAAAAAGTAACAGATTATATCGTGCTTTTGATGTGGAAAATCGTCCATTTGAAGGTGCATTGTTACCAACAGATGACAAACTTTCTACCGAAGGTAGAATTATGGACGGATACCTATCCGAGCATATGTGTGAAGGCTGGTTGGAAGGATACATTCTTACTGGTCGTCATGGAATGTTTGATAGTTACGAGGCATTTATGCGCGTAGTAGATAGCATGGTGGCACAACACTGCAAATGGCTAAGGGTATGCAATAGATTAGAGTGGCGTGCACCAATTAGTTCGCTAAACTTAGTACTTACATCCACCACTTGGCAACAAGACCACAATGGTTACACACACCAAGATACAGGATTTTTGACACATATTGCAGAAAAAGCACCAGAAGTAACCCACATTTATTTGCCAGCAGATGCAAACATACTTCTTGCTGTGTATGAAAAAGCAACAAAGAGCAAAAATAAGGTAAATGTAATTGCAGCTTCCAAAAAGTACTCATATCAGTGGTTACATATGGATGAGGCAATCAAGCATGTTGAAAAGGGTGCAAGTGTATGGAATTTTGCTTGTCTTGGCGATAAAAATCATCCAGATGTAGTGATTGCCACAGCTGGCGACACACCTACCAAGGAAGCAATTGCAGCATTAAATTACATTCATAAATATTTGCCAAAACTAAATGTGCGTTTTGTGAACATATGCAATTTGATGACACTAACAAAAGATCATCCAGACGGACTTAGTGATGCTGAATTTGATAAGTTATTTACTGCAGATAAACCAGTAATATTTAACTTCCATGGTTATGCAGAACTTATCAAAGGCCTTGTGTACGATAGACACAACAAAAACTTCCACGTATTTGGATACAAAGAAGAAGGCACAGTAACCACGCCATTTGATATGCGCGTGCGCAATAATATTGATAGATGTCACCTTGTGCTTGAAGTTGCAAATAACGTAAAGATTACACCTGCCGAGAAAAAGAAAGTAACCGATGCAATGCAAGATATCCTTAATCGACATGATGAGTACATTTGTGAGTATGGTGTAGATATGCCAGAAATAGATGAATGGAAAATAGAATTTTAAGTCATAAAAAGCACCAATTATGAATAATTGGTGTTTTTATTTGTCAAAAAATGTCTTTTTTGATAATATATATATTGTATCAAAGGGGCGATTTTTATGAAAGAAAGTAGAAAACATTTTGTTCAATGGATAGCACTTGGTTTATCACTAGCAGTAGTAGCTGCATTTTTTGTATTATTATTTACAACTGTTACTGTTCCATATAGAAAAGCTACATATTGGCATGAAGAAGAACAGGGTAATAATTTAGTTAGAGTAGAATTTGAGTTTTTAGATAGCAAAAAAGCTGAAACAAGATTGTATGTAAATGGTGAATTAATATTTTCCAATAAAGGCGATTTCAAAGTAGAGAACGGTGTATTATTTGCAAAAAGCGAAGATGAAACCGAATTCGAAGAGATTGGTGCAGTTAATTCTAGTCAATTAGAGGTTATTGATGAAGAAATTACACTCACTTGCCCAAGCACACACACCTACAAAGTACTTTGCATCGTATTTATTTCCACATTTGGTGCAATTATGCTAGGCAGTGTGGCATGGATCATATTTGATAAATGTGGTAGCAAAATTGTACTTACCGAAGCAAAGGACGAAGAAGAAACAAAATAATTAACATAAAAGACACTTATTTAGTGTCTTTTTTGTTCTTGTAATGTGTAAAATCAAAACATTTTCATATACTAAACAAAAATATTTCAAAATATCTTTTGTCACATCTTGGTAAAATTTGTCAAATTTGCAAATATTATGTATAATATAATTGTTTATTATATTGACTAATTCTAATTTGGAACTTAATTAGGAGCATAAGCAAAATATAAATATGTGGTATAGTCAACTTAGTCTTCTTGCTGGTGTAATTGCTGTTTTGGTGGGTTTATTCTTCCTACTTAAAAGCAAATTATCAACTAAAGCAAATCTAATAGAAAAATTGGTATCTATTGCACTTGCAATAGTCTTTTTTGTGCGCTATTTTCTAAGTGGCAATTCACTACTTGATGGAGTAATGGAGCTTAATTTAAATAATCCATTCTCATCCAAGTTTTTGTGCTTCATGGTGGCGGTATGTGTATGGCTTAGAGTTGGTACACTTGTAGCACTCACAATATTTCCATTTTTTAAGCAATACAAAATACTTGCGAACTATATCAAAACATATGGTTTATTTTCAGCTGCATTAAATGTTGTATTTTTCTCATGGAGCATTTATGCATTGTCTGGTAGTTATGGCTGGTCGGCAATTGGTGTGTTATTCATCATAGAGCAAGCACTATCTCTATGCTACTCAGTGTATGTGCTTTGCACCACAAACTACTACCATATTACTAAGTCAGAATGGATAGAGATGGCTATTGCATTACCTATAGTTCTTATTGCAAGTATTAGCACCTATTTGCCAGGTGTGTTCTTTATGAATAAGGGCAATGGTTTAATCAAAGGTTTTAAATATTACCACAGAATTTATTTATATATTGCCATTGTTGTGTTGCTATTATTATATTTCTTACTAAGAAAGAAAGATGATAAAGAATATTCACGCATGGCACTACTATTTATATCACTTTGCACGCTTATCACATACAACTATCATTACGACTTTAGTGTGTTTGTTAATCCTCGTTCATGGCCAATGCACTTGTGTAACACAGCTATGTACATTGTACCAATTTGCTTAATATTCAAAACTAAGGGATTGTATTACTTCACAATGTTTGTGAATATTATTGGCGCATTCTTTGCTATGTTTATGCCAAACACATCAGATAGCAGTGGAATATTTTCCACGGGTATTGTGCTATTTTGGATTAACCATATCATAGCATATGCCATTCCAGCACTCATGGTGCTACTAGGAGTGTATGAACGCCCAAAACTAAAAAACTTTATTTATTCAATGCTTTGGTTTATAGTGTACTTTGGCATGGCATTGCTGCTCAATGCCATATTCACAGGTATCGATCCAAATAATCCTACTGACTTTTTCTATATCAACAGTGACTTCATTGCAGAAAAGTTAGGTAAGAGTGTAGAAAATTTGCGTGACATTACATGGGTTATCAATATTAAAGGCATTACGCTTACATTCTATCCTGTGTACCAAGCATTATATTTTGTGGTATATATGTTCATTGGTCTTGGTATGTGGTTTGTATTTGCGTGGATATTCCAAATGCAAGATTTCTATATTAACACAGCCCAAAAGAATAAAAAAATAAAATTAGATGAACTTGCATTGTGTGAAAAGTATAATGAAAAGGAGATAAACAAGATTATGAACAAAGATAGCTTAAATAAATTGGTTGTCCACGGTGTTTATAAACAATATGGCAATAGCAAATATTACTCCGCACAAGATGTAAACTTGGAAGTAAAATCTGGTGAAATATTTGGTTTCTTGGGTCCAAATGGTGCTGGTAAAAGTACCATCATCAAATGTGTTGTGGGTATCCAACCTGCCACAAAGGGCGATATCGAAATAAATGGTTATGATATTGCAAAGCAGCCAGTTATGGCAAAACAACAATTTGGTTTTGTGCCAGATCACTACGCTTTGTATGAAAAACTTACAGGTAGGGAATATGTAAACTACATTGCCGATCTTTATGGTGTAAGCAAGGCAGATCGCGACGAACGCCTAAATAAATATGTAACCATGCTAGATATGACTGGCAGTTTTGATAACCCAATTCGCACATATAGCCATGGTATGAAACAAAAAATTGCCATTATGTCAGCACTTGTGCACGCTCCAAAATTATGGATACTAGACGAGCCGCTCACAGGCCTTGATCCTACAAGTATTTACCAAGTAAAAGAATGTATGAAAGAGCATGCAAAAAATGGCAACATTGTGTTCTTCTCATCTCACATCATTGATATTGTCGAAAAACTTTGTGACCGCATTGCCATTATCAAAAATGGTCAAATACAAACAGTCACAACTCTTAAAGAATTGCAAACAAAGGGTGTAACACTCGAAGAATATTATTTGCAAATCATCAATGATAAATCTACACCACCACGTATGAAAGTGGGGGACGAAAACAAAATAAAAGAAGAAGAAAAGGTTGAAAAACCTGCAAAAGTAAAAACAAAAAAAGTAAAGGAAGCAAAATAAAGTAGCAATGAACAAATTCAAAACACTATTCGTCATGCAACTAAAAGAAAAGATGAATTTGTCTTTTCTAAATAGCAAAAAACAGACCTTATTTAAGGTTGTTTTTGGTGTGCTCGGATTTGGTGTAATTACAGCTGCGGCATATTTGATACTTTGGCTATGTAAATATTTGCATTTGTTTAGTGCGTCTGGTATGATTCCGCTATCTGTGATAACTGTAATTTACTTGTTGATATTTATTTTAAACGCATTTACTTGTACTGTAGGACTTAGTAAAACTCTTTATTACGCCAAAGATAACCAAGTACTTATTACGTACCCAGTTACAGCAAATCAGTTATTTTTATCCAAAATGCTAGTGTACTACATTAGTGAAATAAAAAAGACATTCACATTTGCAATTCCAATATTTGTGGCATATGGTGTGCTATCTAATTTTTCTATTTTATATTACCCATGGGTAATAGTTATGCTACTAATTCTTGCAGCGGTGCCAGTGCTTCTTGGTGGATTACTTTCAATTCCTGCCAACTATGTAATTAAGTTTTTAAATAGATTCCCACTTATCAAAGTGGCACTTCTTGTGGTATTGCTAGGTGGCTTGGTGTTTGTCGTTGTCAAAATTATTGGCATGATACCAGAAAATATTAACTTAATTGAAAGTTGGTCTACCATATCTAAGGGTGTAAGGGTATTCTTAAATTGGATTACAAAATACTTTTATGCATTCTATGCAATTGCAATATTTTTGTGTGGTAAGTTTACTGGTCTTAAGGCAACATTATTTACTGATTATTCATGGATTGTTTTATTGGTTTTGGTAGGCACAATTTGCACATTGCTTGTACTAAATTATCTTATTTCACGTCCACTATATCTCAAGATTGCGTCTCGTCAATTTGAATTTGACAAGGCGAATGTAAAACGCAACAAACTAAATTTGCCACGTGGCAAAGGTTTTTGGTCAGCATGTTACTACGAAACACTTCGTTGCATACGTGACCCGCATGTGTTATCTAGTGCTGTGCTCACAATCATTGTGTGCCCAATACTAATCCTACTTCAAAATGCAGTGTATGCAGCCATTAACACACGTCTTTCTGGCGATAACTTAATCATTTGCTTCAATGTGCTAATAATACTTTTGTTTGCTACTGCAAACAATATTACGGTATCTAGTGCATATAGCAAAGATGGTGATGCACTTTACTTAAATAAAACAAAACCAAATAGAACATACGAGGTACTTGTTCCAAGACTTGTATTTAATTTTGTTGCAAGCATAATAGTTGTTGTACCTGCATGCTCTATATTTATGGTACGAGCAAGACTTACTGATGTAGAAAAAATTTATTTGTTACTAATGCTAATGTTTGTGACATTTGGTCATCTAATTTGGAGTGCAGATATAGATTTTATACATCCACAAAGCAACCTATACAAGCGTGAAGGTAGTAGTGTGGTAAGTGTAAACGAATTAAAATCTACCATTCTTGCTTTTGCAATAAGTATTCTTACATTCGGTGTTACATATTTCTTCCTTGCAGATGCAAGAAAGTTCATTTGGCTAAAACTATGTGTGATAGCATTTGTGTTTATGGTTGTTCGAATTTGGCTATTTAATTATAAAGCGCGTGTGTTATATAAGGAGATGGACTTATGAGAAAATCAGTAATATTTATAATATCCGTCATTTATATAGTGTCGATTGTGGCAGTCACATTCTTTGGTATGAAAATTCGTACAGACCAATTCCAAATATATATCACAAATTTACAAATTACTAGTTACGACCAAATTGTTGGTGAAAATAAGTATTTAAGGGTGGAATTTAATGAACTTGCTGAAACAAGTGTGTTCATTACATACAAATATGAACCTAGCAATGCTACTAATCCAGACATGGTGGAATTTTCATTAAGCAATGTGCCTACTTACACAGATGATGATGGTAACGAACAACCTTGTGCAATTATTACACGCGCAGGCGAATTGCTCTTTTACAAAAGAGCAAACGTACTTGTAACACTAAAAACAACTGACGGTTCATCGTTACAAGATAGTGTAATTGTAAGGTGCAAATAAATATTTTTATTTATTTTGTATATAATACAAATAAAAGTAGCAGTTTATTTGTTTATATAAATGTTGAAAAACAAAAAAACACAAAAGGAGAAAACAAAATACTTATGAAAAAATTTTTAAGAATTGTTACTAGTTTAGTTTTGGTCGTTTGTTCAGTATTTTCACTAGCTGCATGTGGCAAAAAAGCTGAAGAAGCAGACAAAGTAACCAAAGTAAAACTAAACAACGTACAATCATTTTATCAAACAACAGATAGCCCTGCATTTGATGAAATGACACTCACCATTACAACAACCAAGAGTGGTGAATTAACACTTACCAAAGGTCAATTCGATTTGACAGAAGTAAGCCAAGCAGCTGAAGACACAGAATTTGTGCTATTCACAGATGGTTTGTATGCCGAAACTGCAGGTGCACTTACTGAAGGTACTTATAAATTCAGTGTGTATGTAGTAAGCTATGGTCAAACATTTGAAAACTTTTTAACAGTTACAGTTACAGATGATTTGAGCCAAGCATACAATTTGGTTATGTTTAAAGATCCTGCATTTGTAAAACAATACAAAGAGCAAACTACTAGTGAAACAGATAGATCACAATTCTATCAAGCAGCTAGCTATGAGGTGGGTGATGACAACCCATTCAAATTTAAACCATTACTCAGTGTTGTAAGCAAGGAAACTGATGAAATTGTTGAGCCAGATTTCTTTAATGTAGATGTAACAGTAAAAGAAAATGGAACAGCAGTTGGCAGTGAGGTTTACACTTATAGCAATTTTGGTTTCCAATTCACAAGTGCAGCAGTTGGTCATACATACACAATTTCCGTAGTTCCAACAGATTTTACTGCCGATGAAGATGGTGTTGCCGTAACACCTGCAACACTCACCGTTACAGTTCGTGATGGTTACAATGTAAGCCAAGAAAATGTAAAAGATCTTGGACGTATGGGTTTAGTAAGCAGCAATTTTAGCACAGCAGACCGTATAAATGGTTACAATGGCGATAGTACTTCTGGTGGATACAATCCTGACGGATATCGTTATGTTGGCGCTGATAGTGAAGATATTTACTATAATCCAACTGGTGATGCAGATCATCGTTATAGACAAGATGGTAACACATTTGATAAGTGGGCAGAACAATTTGCAATATGGGCACAAACAGATAGCCATTATGCAAATGCTACTGCAGTAAATGGTATATTCATTCATGGTAATATATCTGTAACACCAGATGATTTGCCTGCAGCATTCTTCATTAGTGAAGAAGAGGCAGCAAATGCGGGTATTGGTAGTAATTATGAAGATTACAAACATTTAATTGGTACTCCACGTGATTTTACATTCTTCTATGCACATTACATGGATGGTGAAGCATTCACATTTAATGGCAACTTATTTAAATTAGATTTTAGTGCTATTCCATTTGGTCTTACCAACAGAGATACCGGTATTACAGGCACAAACTACTATTACACAAGTGGACAAACTAGCTTTGCACAAGGCCATACAACAATATTTAGTTTTATAGGTCGTGGCAACAACACAGTATCTACACAAGCAACATTCAAAAATGTTGATTTAGCAGGTAACTTTACAAATATCAACAATATCAGTGGTGATAGCGTGGATATGAAAGCATCTGGTTCATTAATTGGATTTAAGAGTATTTCAGCTAGCACAAGTGTATCAAATTGTTTAGTTCGTAGTTGTCTAATTGGAATGTATTCTGAATTCAACCATCGCGATAATGGTATGGCACTTGATCACTGCAAAGTGTTCGATTGCTACAACTCAGGTCTTTTCTCATGGTGTGGTGAAAATAATACACTTGTTCATAGCGAAATCCGCCGCTTTGGTGGTCCAGCAATATTCGTAGTAAGTGAAGCCAACGACGATGATTATCACGTTGGTAGTATGAAAGCCCCAGCAAGTTTTACTGTTGATGATGAGTCAGTAGTGGAAAGTTATGTTGTAGGTGACGAAGTATGGTTCATCTTAAATGGTGCTGTAGGTACAGCAGGCTTATTTAAGGGAGAATATGGTGTAAATGGCCAATTAGCTCAATATGGTGTGACATTTATCACCGAAGTAGATGGCAAGGAAAAAATTAATATGATGGGCTTATTTATGGATCAATTTGGTCCAGACCCAGTAAACTCTCGTTTCTGTATGTATGGAGGAATGTCATTTGGTGGTTCTGATTTGGAACTTTTGGATGGAACTGATTATATGACAATTATGGATATTTTACAAGCAATTGAAGAGGACCAAGATCCAAGTGAATATGTGGCAGCACTTTCATCACCTGTATATCAATTATTCTTCAAAAATCAAAGTGGTATTATGATTTCAAATGGCGGTTCAATTTTGACAGTTGGCTTTGATGGTGAAGGTCATGCTGTTGTAAATTTAGTTGGTCAATTGAATACGGGATTATCGTCTGAAGAAGAAGGTAAAGTACAAGGAGATTTGTTATATGCATTCCTTCCTACAAATCCTACGAATCGACCATTACCTAACGGTTTCTTAGTACTTGCATTACAACTTGAACATTTAGCATAAGTACTTATATAAAAAAAGACAACGAAAAGTCGTTGTCTTTTTTATGTTTTGTTGAGTGCACACTTATCAAAGCCCTTTGCAAAAAAATGGAGCTGATGACGGGACTTGAACCCGTGACCTCGTCCTTACCAAGGACGTGCTCTACCGACTGAGCCACATCAGCATAAATTATTTAGTTATGTTTGCCCAGTCGGTAGAGTAAACTCTTCCGTCGCTTACTTCGCTCCCGCTTTGGCTAAAAACAATTCACTGGATTGTTTTTTAACGCGTCGCGCCAACTGAGCCACATCAGCATGCACTCACAAATGTAATTATTTCCCAGCTCCGCATTCGCTACATACGTACATAATTACAAGTGTTCGCTTATTCCTAAAATATGGTTACTTATATTCAAATAATTTAACCATATGACAATATGAATTATACCCAAAAATGCCAAGATAGTCAATAATATATTTATATTATTTTAATAACCCCAAAAAAGCACAAATAAAAACAGCGATAATGTCGCTGCTTTTATGTACTATTACATCACTTTTTCATCATCTTGTGATTGTTTGGCTTTTACCATGTCGCAAAGTGCTTCATAGTAATCTGGGTCAGATTCATTTATGTAAATTCTAAACTGATTATCTTCTAAACATTTTTCCATGTAGTAATCGCTTGTAGCTGTGCCTGCACGCACTGCATATCATGTGGATAATATTGTTGCCACGTTTTGTGGTAAATATTTATCTTCATTAAGTGCGCCAAATTTCGGATTAAAGATATAGCGTGTTAGTTTTGCTTGTTCATCTTTTGTTTTTATATCACAAGATATCCCATCTGCATCACAAAAATGAGTATTTAACAGTAAGTAGTTATAAAATTCTCCACACTTCATATGGTCTGGTACAATATTAAAATTCTTCAATGTGCCATTATTTTGTTCGGTTAGCAAATGCATTGCCAATCTATCGAATTCTTTTAAGGTTGTGTGAGTATGTTTAATTTTACTAATATCAACATTTTTAATTACTTCTGCAAATAGTTTTAGTTCGTCTTTGTTAAGGTACTCAGTGGATATATCTTCCCAAATATTAAACTCTTTGCCATGTGCTTTAGCATTGTCGCATAAAATTGCGGCAAGATATGTGTATGTGTTTGTGAGTAAATGCTTTACATCCGCACTTTGTGGGTTTGATAGGAATACATCATAAATGCGATATGTATCAAAAAATGCGTCAAGATTTAAAATTAATTTTAGTGCATTTTCTTCGTTAGAGCGTGCATTAAATGACAATACTTTTATAAAATTATCCACGTTACCATTTGCGTATAATATTTTTAGTGCTTGGCTAGGGATAACTTTTTCAAGATTTTTGTATATATTTGAGCAAAAGTTGTATGTAGCATGTCCTGGTGCTTTTGCTGCTTGGCCCTTCACAATTTCGCTGGTATAGTATTCTGTGGCACCTTCGTTCAAAGCATAACCCATGCTTGTTTCCACTTGTAAATCGTCACCGATTTTTCTTTGGTATTTTTTGTGTAGGCCAATATATAGTTTATTAAAAGAACCGGATGTGCTAATTACATGCAAAAGTTCATGCACATAAATACTCAAGTCATTTAATGATCTTGGGCTAATGTACACAGTATCTTTTCTGTTAAATCGTGAAGTGGAAGTTGCAATGGCAAATTTGATATTTGCAAGCTTTTCCAATATTTTTACGTTAGAAATTCCAAAATACTCTGCTATTAACTTTTTAGCTTGTTCAGCTAGTTCTAAATTGATTGTCATGCTCTAATTATATCATATATATAAAAATAATCAATAGCTTAATAAAAAAAGAACTCTTGAAGTAGAGTCCTTTTGTATTTAAATTATCTTCGTCTATCTGCAAATACTAACACAAAACGTAAGAAATTAAGAATTGATACTATTAGTGCTGCCACGTATGTTAGTGCTGCTGCATCTAGCACTTGTTTGGCGCCATGTACTTCTTCTTCATCTAGTAAACCAGTTGATTTTAGTAATTTCAATGCACGTCTACTTGCGTTAAATTCGCATGGTAGTGTAATTAGGTTTACAACTACTGCAAATCCAAATACCGCAATACCACTCCAAAGCATAATGTTGCCAAATGTGCCATATGCTAGTGTTCCAAAACTAAATATCATACCAATTATCACAAGTGGCCATAGTAGCGCACTAGCAATATTTGATACTGGTATTGCAATATTTCTAAGTATAATAGGGAAGTAATGCGTTTTGTATTGAATAGCATGCCCACATTCATGTGCGGCAACGCCTAGTGCTGTTACTGAATTGCTGTCGTGTATATCGCTAGATAGTGCAACAGTTTTGTCTCTGTGGCTATAATAGTCGGTAAGATTGCCGCCAATTCGCTTTATTTGCACATTTGTAATATTTGCACCTTCTAGTAGTATTTTGGCCACTTCTGCGCCTGTTCTTCCGCTTTTACTTGCAACCTCGCTATATGTGTTTGCAGCGTTATTAACTTTTATTTGTGCGTATATAGAGAGTATTAGTCCAGGAATAAGTATTATTACAATTATGTAATATTCCCAATATCCGCTAAGTAATAATAAATTGTTCATATTTTATCTTCTTTTTCTTGGTTTGCCGTATTTAAATCTACGCCATAATTTTACAATCAAAAAGTCATCAAATAGTGCAACCATGTATGTTTGGCTAGCAATTGATAACAGCTTGCGTGCTTTGCCAATTTCGTCTTTTGATATAATTTGATTTTCTTTTAAAAATTTCAGTGCACGACCGCTTGCATCTCGTTCCATAGGAATGGTGAGAACTTTTAGTAGTGCATTTAATACAAATAATCCCACACCACCGAACACCAATCCATATGCAATTGCCATTTCATAACTAAATAGCATAAAGCCAACGCCTACAAGTATGCATGGAATTATTAGTTTGTTTGTAAAGCGCGTAATTCTTTGTAAAATGCGTGTCAAATGATACAACTTATCATTAGTATGGTCTTGCATGGCATGTCCAAACTCATGAGCAGCAATGGTTACTGCTGCGAGAGAAGCGCTGTGAGCAACTTCTTCACTAAGGAATAATACTTTTTGTTTACCACCCATATATGCATCAGATAGCTTGCCATCAATTAGTGACATTTGCATATCATCATATCCAAGCATTTCACGTGCTGCAAAAGCAAATTGCTCGCCAGTGATACCTGCTTGATTTTGAACTTTTAAATACTTGGAATACACACGCCAAATACGAGAGCGTGACGTAAGTACCATAAGAAGTGAAAAGAATACTAGTGCGCCAAGTATAATGTATGCTATTGTATTTGCACTCATAAGGGTTACCATCCTTAAATAGTTTTATACATATATTATACTTAGTTTTTTATATTTCGCCAAATATTTAGCGTGCTAAATATTTAATTGGACTTCTTCAATATCTATTATTTTATGGGAATGAATTTTGAAATTGTACGATTTAACAGAGTCTGCAAACACGGTGTAATTTATGTTATTTTCATCGTACGCGTTGTAGTAGTATTCGTGTATGGTGCCAAAATAATCTAGCAATTTCTGTGCATCAATATCATCTTGAAAACAGTGTTTTGTAAGTGAATAGTTGCCACAAATAATTGAGTCAAACATATGCATTGGTAGCAATCTATCGTCATTGCACTCAAGCGGTGAGTTATGCATATACACGTAGTATGTGTCAAATACATTGCCTTTTATGTCAAAATCATACACTTTGCCATGGCCACATGTATCAAATGTATTTATTAGTATCTTTATATGATCGTCTATTTCTTCTATATATTCGCAAATGTTATTTAGTATTACATTAAAGTTTTCATCTAGCACAATTACATATTGCTTATCTGCACATTTGCCTTTTATAAACACGAAGCTATTTGTATTTGCATGCACCTGTTGCAGTACGGGGGAACATATAGTTTGTTTTAGTTCGTTTTCTAAATAAACCTTAGTGATTGTTTTATTTGATTCAAAACACATTATTTTTATTTTGCCAAATGTTGCGCTGTACGATGGTGATAATTTGTCGTAGTTAAGCACAGGCGTTATGTGAATATCGTAGTGATTGAATGTGTAAGGAATTGTTTGAACCATGTTTGAACTTTGTTGTGGAATAAGTAAGTTTATGTTATCTTCCAATTTTCCTTTTGCCGGGCTAAACTCTATATACACATTACCATCAGTAAGCAAGTGTACTTTTTTATCGCCTATTAAGATATTGTCATCATCTATTTTTAGTGTGCCAAGCACATCTGATGATATATGTAAAAATTTTTTCATATAATTTTCCTTTTAATATATAGCATTTTGAATTAAATGTTGTTACATGTGCAATAATTTAAAATATGAGAAATAGTATATTGAAACAAATTGTCTTTTACAAAAATAGTGGGATTTATGTGGCTGGCGCATTTAAGCCAAAACGCAATTGCAATATTTTACAATTTAAAAACGATAATTATGTGCTTAGTGATAGCGACATAAATCATATGTTTAATGCATTTGTAAATTTAATAAAAAAGAATACATTATTAAAATATGAAACAATGTACAAAAATAAAACCAAGTATTTGGTGGATAGGCTAAATGATGCACTAATTGAGCTAAATAAAAAAGATGAACAAATAGTGGAACTAACTAAGTTGTGTGGCCAAACTGATAGTTGCAATTTACATTATTCGAATAAAAAAATTAAAAATTAATTTAATAATAAATTAAATTTTAATTTGCAAAAGGTAAAAATATTTGCTAAAATCAAATTGATGAAAGTAAATGTTTTTTTATCTCAGGTTAGTCAAATTGCCAATGAAGAAATGCTAAACAAATTAGTAGACAGACAAAATGGCTACGACTACATAATCATTACACCTGACAGATGCAACTTTAATATTGAAAATTTAGTCTTCGATATATTAAACGAGGATAGTCTTTTTGATGTTAATGTAATGACAATGACGCGTTTTACTCGCAAAATACTTGGGCTAAAAAATCTAAATAAAAAGATACTTACAATGCAAGGTGCTTGCAGCATTATTCAAAAAATACTTATTGAGAATAAAGATGAGTTACTTAGTTTTGGCAAATCTTACGCATATAAGGGGTTTAGTAAAGAATTGTTTGAAACAATTTCTATGTTCAAGAGTTGCCATATACGGCCAGAAAACATAAACGAGAATGTTAGCTCACAAGCATTACAAAATAAATTGCACGATATCAAGCTTGTATATGCAAAATATGAAGAGTTTTTGCAAGGTGAATATACTGATAGTTTTAATAGATTAAATCTTCTAAAAGACACTATTGGAGATGAAGTAAAAAATACTCATTTTTATTTACTTGGTTTTGATGATTTTACAATTCAACAATATGGTGTAATTCAAAGTTTAATAAAACATGCGGCAAGCGTTAATATTGCCACAACAAAAAGTGATAAAGTAAATAAATCAATTTACCTAAACAATGTGTATTATAACTTGGTAAATATTTGTGACTTGTTGGGAGTAGTGCCAAGTGTAAAATATATTGAGAACGGCTTAGATAATAGCAAACGATTTGTTGCCGACTATGCTTTTAGTTTTGGTGGAAAGGGCGATATATCCAATTATTTGAATGTGCTAAAATTTGACAACGCACAAGATGAAATTGAGTATGTTGCAAATGAAATTTGTTTAAATTTAGTTAGGAATAACGCAAAATTTGATGATTTTTGTGTAGTTTTACCATCATTTGATGGCATGGAAGAAAAAGTAAAGCACGCGTTTGATAATGCGGGTGTGCCATATTTTATTGATAAATCAAAAACTTTAAGAGATGTTTCTGCATTTAGTTTTATTTCAAAATTGATAAATTTGCCAATAAATTTTTCAAGAGAAAATCTAATGGAATTATTGCATAATGCATATTTGAATCTAGATTATTATGCTGTGTGTGATTATTGCAGAAATGTGATTGAAAAAGGCCTTTATGGTGATGCGCTATATCTTAGCGAAGATGAAAATATTTCGTCTGCATTATCCACGCTAAAAAGTATTGATACAGATAGTCACCCAGTTGGCGACCATCTAAACAATATGCTTGAGCTTTTTGATAAACTAAATTTTGTTGGTGCGCTAACTAGTGTAATGCAAAGTTACAAAGACAATGATATTGTGGAATACAGAACTTTATCGCAAACACAAACAAAGTTAGCTAAAATTGTGGAAGAATTAAATGGTGTACTTGGCGATTATGAGTGTGATTATTCTACGTTTGTGCTACTCGTGGATTCATATATTGACAACACATCTATTGCATTGCCACCTATTACATCGTGTGTGTTTGTTGCAGACCAAAAATCCAGTTATTTTACGCATAAAAAATACGTATATATGTTAAATGTAAATGAGGGTATAGTGCCAGCATACAATGCTGACCTTGGAATCATTAGCGATGAAGATATGGCAAAGATTGATAAAAAACTTAGCCCAACTATTGCATATACAAACAAAAAAATACGTTACAAAGTGTTTGAAAATTTGTTTAGTGCAGATTGCACTCTTACACTATGTAGTGTAAATATGTCTAGCGTGGGTGAAAAATTATACCCGGCAAGTTTTATGGTAAACTTGGCAAAAATGGGCGGTGTTGATGAAAAGCCCGGTAGTGCAGCCGTTGATATTGTTAATGCAAATTTTGAAAAAATTGATAAGCAAAATGTATTGTTTAATAGTTTTTCCAAATCAAATGCAGAAAAGAATTACATTACATTATTAAAAAGCACCAATCAAATAGAAAACAAAGCATTAAATCAGTTAACTGCCACACTAGGTAAGGTTGTAGACAAGCGAGAATATGTTACAAATTTACATTATGAAAATATCAAAAAACCAATTGATGCGAGTGAGGTGTATTTTCCATATGGTAAGAGTAGTATTAGCCAAGTGCAAACATATTACAAATGCCCATACAAGCATTTTGCGTCCTATGCTTTGCGATTAAAGGAGCAGATATCAGATAATATTCGTCCACTTGATTATGGTAATATTATTCACAGATTTTTAGAATTATCTGTTGGTCAGGTGGAAAATTGTGATAACTTATCAAAATTAGCCAAAGACACAATAGAACAAGTACTTAAAGAAGATGAATATGTTGCAATTGCCACAAGTTCAAAAAATATTTACAACATCAAAGCATTAAAGAGAGAATGTTTAAGAATATTAAAGACAATTAAAAACCAATTGAGTGTAAGTGAATTCAAACCAAAATACTATGAAAAAGAATTTAGCGGTGTTGAGGTAAAATTAGGTGGCAAAACTATTACATTTGGTGGAGTCATAGATAGGGTTGATACATATGACAATTATTTTAGAATAATTGACTACAAAACAGGTAGCGATGATTTTAAAGATTTTGGTGAAGTGGCAAAAGGTGTACGTTTGCAATTGATTATGTATCTAAAAGCATATATGGACAAAACTCATCTATTGCCTGCCGGAGCATTTTATATGCCTATTTCTGTAAGCTTTGACAATAAAAAAGATGGCGACAGCATGTACAAATACAAAGGCATAATATTAAATGAAATAAATAATATGTTTGCAATGGATAGTACCTTACGTGAGCCAAGAACATCTAGCAAAGTGATAAACGTGGCAATGGATAAAGATAGCAAGCCTACCAAAACTGGTGCAAACTTGCGACTTAGTCATGAAGAAATAGTAAAACTTACTGATTACGTTTACAATATGCTTGTAAAAGCGGTAGAAAAAATTCTTTCAGGAGATATATCTCCTGAGCCATATAAAAATGGCAATTTGAAATCATGCAAATATTGTCCATACAAGGCAATGTGTAATTTTAGTGAAGATTATAAAAACACATATAATGAATACGTGAAGATAGAAAATATTTCGGAGTTGTAATGAAACCAACTGATAGCCAACAAGAGTTTATTGATTACTCAGATAGCAATGTGTTGTTGTCTGCTAGTGCGGGCAGTGGCAAAACCTCCACAATGGTCAATAAATTAGTCAGTTTAATAGTAAATAAAAAAGTGCCAATCAAAAATATTTTGACGCTTACTTTTACTCGCGCTGCTGCATTTGAAATGAAGCAACGTTTGACTCTTGCGTTATCAGAAGTGTTAGATAGTCAACCAAATAACACATTTGTTGCTGAACAATTGGAAGATTTGAATCTAGCCGATATTGGAACGATTGACTCGCTTTGCAATAAAATTGTAAAGAAGTATTTTTACATAATTGGCGTTGATCCTAGCTTTGATATGATGGATGAAGTAGAAGAAGCGTATTTACTTAATAAAACAATAGAAAAGGTTTGTGAAGAAATACAAAGTGATGATGAATATTTTAACTTATATGAAAGTTATTTAACGAATAGGGCAAACAAAGATTTGGTAGATGTAATAAAACGAATGTACAATTATTTACTTGTAATGCCTAATTATGAAGAATACAAAAAGCATGTGTTAGAAAAATGCTACAGCGACAATGTTGATGATAATATTTGTGCTAATTTCTTAGTAGATGATGCAAAAAGACAAATGAATAATTATCATGACAAATTAAGCATACTTAAAGATTTAACTTCTGATGATAAATTTTTGGAATATATTAATGCTAGATTGGGATACATTAAAGAAATTCTTAATGCAACTAAATATAGTCAAATTTGCAATATCGTGTCAAGTTTTGAATTTCCTCCACTTCCACGTAGAGATGATGAAATAAAAGAAGAATTACGTGGCTTAGATGAAGATTTAAAAAAGAAAATTAGATCGCTTCAATCCATTTTTGAACATGTTGACAAAGCCGCCATTGAAGCTGTAAAACATGATGTGGAACAATTATTTGAATTGGTAGAAAAAGTTATTAGCAAAATGAATAAACAAAAGATGCAGATTGGCAAATATTCATTTAGCGATTTAGAGCATTTTACATACAAAATTTTATGCAATGAAAGTGCACAAAAAGAATTGCAGAATATATATAAATATATATTCTTTGACGAATATCAAGATATAAATGAACTTCAAGATAGCATTTTAATAAAAATATCAAATAATAACTTAAATTTAATTGGTGATGTGAAGCAATCTATTTATGAATTTAGACAAGCAACGCCAAGACTATTTGTAGAAAAATTTAATGAATATAGTAGTGGATGTGGCAAAGTAATTAAATTGAATGATAACTTCCGTAGTGATGACAATATTTTGCAGTTTGTAAATATGTGTTTTGATAAACTAATTACCACCAAAACAATTGGTATTGACTATGCTAGCGACAGTAGGTTGGTGGCAGGTAACAACGAACAAGTTACAGATTACAATAAAGTGCAACTAAATATCATAAATAAAGATAGCGATGGCGAAGATAACGAAGATTTAGATTATTTGCAAGCTGAAATAAATTTAATTATCAAAAAGATAAAAGAATTTAGAGACTTGGGCTATGAGTATAGTGACATTGCTGTTATCACAAGGGATAGGGGCGAGCTTGCGCGGAAAATCAACAAGAGTTTGCAAGAATATAAAATTCCTTGTAGTATGGATTTACGTGCCAATATTTATGAAATGCCATATATCCAGTTGTTGGTTGCGTTAATTAAACTTATAGATAATTATCGTGATGATATATCCTGGGCAAGTGTGTTAATTAGTCCGATAGGTGGGTTTACTGAGCAAGAACTAGTTACAATATCTAAATATGGTAAAAAAGAATTTTATAGCAATGCCATTAATTATGATGTAGATGATGCCATTGGAAATAAACTAAACGCTTTAAAAAATCATTTGCAATCACTAAGACATTATTTAACAAATCATACCGTTGCAGAAATGCTAGACAAGGTGTTGCGCGAAAATAATCTATACAATTATTATCTAAGCATGCCAGACGGCGATAATATACTTACATACATCGATGAGTTTATCAAATCAATTAGTGCAATTGATAATATTACACATGTGGTAGAATTCATTGATGCACAAAGCGAAACAGATTCAAAATTAAATATTGTTCCAAATGCAAAAAAGCATGTCACACTTTCTACTATTCACTCAGCAAAAGGATTGGAATATGAGTGTGTCATATTCTGCAACACTGGCAAACAATTTAGGTTTGAAAGAAATTCGTCATTAAATATTTCCAAGAAATATGGAGTTGGCGTAAAGCACATTGATACTGACAATCGCAAAAAATACACACTTTTTGTCAAAAACGCATGTCTTATTGATAATAATAGTGCAATCCTCGAAGAGGAAATAAGGTTATTATATGTAGCACTAACTCGTGCAAAAAAGAATTTGTGTATAATTGGAACTACAAGTGTATCAAAACTAATTGATAGTGTAGATGGCGATGTTTATTCTTCCAAAAATTATTTGCAATTGATATTCAAAGGATTTAAAAAATATCAATTAAACAATTTTAAAACCAACTCAAGCTTTGTCTTAAATAGAGACGAAACAAGTAAGGTTAATTGTGCAGTGTTTGATAATTTTGAAATTGAAAGTGGTAAAGATAGCGAGCTTTCATTTAATAAATATGACGAATCACTTGCAGAAGAGTTGAGTGAGCTTATAAACTACAAATATCCATATAGTGATTTGCAAAACGTTGCAACTAAGAATAGCGTTACAAGTATTCTTAGCGAAGAGAATGACTATGTAAACACAGTTGATAATATGACATCGTTACTAGTGACTGATGTGCCAAATTATGATAGTTTGGAATTAGGTACTGCATATCACTTGGTCATGCAACAGATAAATTATTTTGGGGATAATGACGTTTGCGATATCGTTGCAAATTTGGTGCAAAGCGGACTTATATCTCAAGCACTTGCAAAGCGTATTGATATTAAAAAGATTAATGTTGCTGTGAAAACAGTTAAACAATATGTTAATGCAAAAAGCATTGTTC
>JAGCSP010000064.1 GCA_017964105.1 Clostridia bacterium
AGGTGTATCCGTATCATTTGCGGTCATCAAACTCGTTTTGAATCTCTTACGTGGCAACACAGGTGTTTAATCTTAACACCAAATAAATAAAGGGTGTGTCATTCGTGGCACACCCTTAATAATTCTCATGTGTATTACATTATGACTATAAAAAAAGCAGTTTTAATAGGAACATTATCCGCAATTGCAGTAGGATTAATTGCTTTTGGCATTAAAACCAAAAGTTTTAGCAATAAAAATACAACACCAAACGCAAATAAACGTAATGCTTTACGAGTAGATGCAGAAGACCTATATCCAGTAAGCACTAAATGGCTATGGAACAAAAAAAATATAGGTGGAGCCAACCAAACAACAACAATTAACTATACATCATATTCACCAGTTACATCGAATACAATAAAAACATCATACACAACAATAAAAAAAGAAACATACGCATGGGGTGCTAATTATTACTATGAAAAAACAGGTCCGGCTTGGTTTTACAATAATACAATGGCATATCAATATGTCAACGCACCAACATCAACAGACCCCAAACTAACACAATTATTTATTCAAAATGCAAGTAGAATAATAGATTTTGAAACACAACCAACAGGTGATTTATACAGTGCATTAAATGCAAACGGACAACCAGCATATAATAGTGATATTTTAATATTCACAGGATATGCAAGATACACACAAATAGATGGCACATATCAAGGAAATTACTATTATAACGATACAGGAATAAACGAAATCCGTAAAGACTCACTAACAATCACAAAAGAAGATGTGCAAGATGGAAAATTTATAAACGAAGATGGTATTATTCAACTATTTTTAGATGCTGGAATTTCTAGCCTAAAAATAAATGGCACAGAATATATAGGAACTGAAATATCAACAATAAATATCACTAACCAAGACATTGTAATACAAACCGCAGGAACAAATAGCGGAAATACATCAACCATTTTTACTATTAACTACTTCAATACTAGACCTGCAATTACACCACAACCATACCCAGACCCAGGAAGTCAAGTAGTAGAAGTAATAGACATCATGCCAATGATGTTTAAAATTTTAACAATGCCATTTACATTCATATCACAAGCATTTAACGTAACTTTATGGGAAGGAACACCATATCAATTCAATTTTGCAAACTTTATATTATCTTTAATTGCCATCGCAACACTCTTATTTATAATTAGATTATTCACTAGCGGATTATCCATATTAGGCAACTATACAGCAAAACATGAATCCAGTAGATTAACACGTAGTGAAACCAAATTAAATAAGGCAAAAACAAAACAAATCAAAATGAAAAATAAACAAATGAAAACCAAAACTAAGGATAAATAAAAATGGGCGGACTTAAATCTTTATTTACCAAATTAATACCAATTGTATTTTTGATATGCTTTATATGTCTAGGCATTACACATACTTTTGCAACAGCAAATGTCAATAACCTAACATATATGTCACAAGAAACATACAACATAGGCACAGAAGAAAATCCAGAACAATTTACATACTATGAATTAGATGTAAACGGATACATGAACGGAATAAATAACAATGTACTACAAAGAGCAGTAACCAATACAATAGACCTTGACAATTACTCAAGAACAATATCCAGATTCAATGAAATATGGGCAGATGGATACCAATTTGGAGATGGTGTACAAACCATAGTTAATGCAATAATATTAGCAATAAATTCTATTTTAACAATAATTAATATAATAATTACACCAATTAGAGTGATAAGTGGACTAATATTAACTGCACTAAGTGTTGTAGGTATAAATATAACAACAAATGGCGCAATAATTACAATGTTAAATGGAATACTAGATTATGCATCAATACCATTAATAAATCCAACATTTAATAGTGATGACTTAATAATGGATGGTGAAACATGGGAATTTAATAGCCAAATATATGGAAATTTAGACAATTACTATTTCACATTTACAAGCAACAACCAAACATTCACCAGAATAAGAGTAGAATATGTAGCACAACAATCAAAATACATAATGCAATATTATGATGAAAACAATAGCATAGTAACTGCATTCGATGGAACATGGCAAACAAACACATATAAAACAATTGTTATTGTAGAAATGCCAGAAACAGATGGAGAAAGAGCAACTATATACAGATTCTTAAACAATAACGCAACCCAAATAAGTTAAAGTAAAAAAACCTACAAAAAAGCGGTATTTTTACCGCTTTTTTTAAAACCCTTATATTTATGTAGATATTACGTGTAATATTACAATATTATCCAGTGAATTTATCTAAAATTATAGTTAAAAATCCACAATTTTTCGTTTACTCGCATTATTTCACCAACAAAAGAGAGTTTTTAGGCTCTCTATTTAGTGCCATTGAGATAGTTTTTAGGTAGTAAGCAGGACTATTCACATAATTATCCTTTGTTAACAACAAAAACATTTTTGCATGAATCTAAATTCTATCAATAAAAATAAAAGACAAGCATATTCATTTTTTTTGACATAATTGTAGAATCATAATGTTTTATAATTCGTTGCTAACGAAAGGAGAATTATATGAAAAAATTAA
>JAGCSP010000065.1 GCA_017964105.1 Clostridia bacterium
AGTAAAGGGTTATGTAATTGCGTTAGACAAAGTTGGTAAAAAATTAACTAGCGAAGAGTTTAGTGAAAAATTAGATAAACTATGTCAAATAACTAGTACTGTGACATTTGTAATTGGTGGTAGTTATGGCCTTATAGATGAATTTAGAAAAAGTGCAGACTATTTACTTAGCTTTTCTGATTTTACATTTCCACATCAATTGATGCGTGTAATACTACTAGAACAATTATACAGAGCAACAACAATATCAAAAAATATTACATATCACAAATAAATTATGAATACAAAATATATGCAGTTGGCCTTAGAATTAGCACAAAAAGCATACTCTCATGGTGATGTGCCTGTGGGTGCAGTGATTGTAAAAGATGGTAAAATAATTGCTAAGGCATACAACAAAAAAACCAAATTAAAAGACAGCACCAAACATGCAGAAATTATGGCAATATCTAAGGCAAGCAAAAAACTAAAAGATTTTAGGCTTGAAGGATGCGAAATGTATGTTACATTTGAGCCATGTGTAATGTGCCTTGGGGCAATACTTAGTGCACGTATTGAGCATGTGTATTTTGGTGCATACGATAAAAGATTTGAAAGTGTGAAATATGTTGAAGGCATGCCATTTAATCACCAAGCAGAATTTGTAGGTGGCGTAATGGAAACAGAATGTAGTGCATTACTAACTAAGTTTTTTAAGGAGATTAGAGAGTGATTGAAATTAGGACACAATTACAACCAAAGATACATACAGAAGATATCACATGCAATGCAGTAGTTGTGTGCAAAGGCAAAAACACCAAACTTGATTTTCATTCTTTGATTTTGGGAAAACAAATGTGTAGTTTTGTGGTTGATGCACTATGTGATTATCCAACTACCACAATTGACGAATATGATGATTATTTTAAAATTGCAAAAGATCATTGTGGCAATTTTGATTACACAATAGTTATTGGTGGAAACTTGCCACTACTTAGTGTAAGTGATATGCAAAACCTCGTACAATATGCAATTTTTAAAAATGCAAATCTAGTAAAATTTACTGGTGGATATGTTGTAAAAAATTCATATTTAAAAAATACAGCAAATCCAATGTGTGACAATGTGTATACCCAAGATTTTGAAGATTTTTATTTGGTTGAAAATAAAACTCAGTTGCGTCAGGTGACTAAAATTATTCAAAGTAGAATAATTGCAAAATTGGACGCATTGGGAGTAGAAATACTTGGCAAAGTTCAAATTGATATTGATGTCCAAATTGATGGCGGCGCAGTAATATTTGGTGGAAATGTAATCAAAGGATTTTCGCATATAGCAAATGGTGTAATACTAAAAGAAAATAATGTAATTGAAGATAGTTTTATAGGAGAGGGCAGTTGCCTTAGTTATAGTGTAATTACCAATTCTCACATTGGCAAAAACTGTTATATTGGGCCATTTGCAGAATTAAATGGCGTAAAATTAGTAGATAATCAAACAATAAAAGGAAATAAGGAGAAGTAACATGATAGTAATAGTTGGCCTTGGCAATCCTGGCAAAGAATATGAAAATACTTATCATAACATGGGCTACATGTGTGTGGATGCTTTTGCTTCTAAGTGCGGGGCAAGTTTTTCTAAGACCAAATATCATGGTATGTATGCAGAGACTTTCATTGGTGATGAAAAGGTAATTGTTTTAAAACCAACAACTTACATGAACCTTAGTGGTGTGAGTGTGTCCGAATGTGTAAATAAATTAAAATTACCACTAGATAAATTGCTAGTAGTGTATGATGATATTGATTTGCCATTTGGTGCAATTAGAATTAGAAAAAGCGGTAGTGCTGGCACGCACAATGGTATGAGAAATATTGTAGAACTTCTTGGTAGCGAAAAATTTAGTAGGTTGCGCATAGGTATCGGTCGCGACGAAAGAAAAGATTTAAAAGATTTTGTTCTTGGCAAAGTTTCAAAAGAAAATATGACATTGCTTGAGAATGAAAAACAAAAAATAGTAAAAATAATTGATGCATTTATTTCATTTAAAGGTGACGTGGAACGCATTGATATAAATAATTACTAAGATGATAGAAAAAGTATTAGATGGCGGCAGTGTTCTTAGCACGCTAATAAACAATTTAAATAATACCAAATCAAGTGTGTTTGGTTGTGCCTTGGGAGAAAAACTTACTATTGTTAATGAAAGTGGTAAGTTTATTCTTTTTGTTGCAAAAAATGCAAAAGACGCATCAGAAATAAACAATTTGATGCGAAAAATGAAATATAGAGCAACAACACTTACAGAAGATTATATTTACGACGATAGTACAATTGGTAATAATATCTCTACAAGAGTATTAAATGTGCTTACTGCCATTTCACAAGGGTACCTGGATGCACTTATTGTTACTCCAAATATATTAAAGCTTGCAATTCCAACTAGGGAATATATAGATAGTTATGTAAAAGTTTTAAATGTTGGCGATGAAATAGATGTGGACACATTTATTCAAATGCTTTGCAATGCAGGATATGAAAAGTGTGAGCTCGCAACAGAAAATGGCACGTTTGCTTTGCGTGGTGAAATTATTGATATTGTGTGTCATAATGGTGATGCATATAGAATGATGCTAGATTATGACAAAATTGAAAGTATAAAAAAGTACAGCGTGGCAACTCTTCTTACATCAGATAGCGTAGACAAATTTGTACTTGGTGGTGCAAAGTTTTTTGATGTGGAAAATGGACTAAATCCATTGTGCGCATTTAATATTCCTAAGGCAAAAAATGAATTGACCACAATTACAGAGTTTTTACCAGATGAACTAATGGTAATTGATGATGCCAAGGCATGTTGGGATGAATATCAAGTGTTTAAAAATGAACACAATGATATTATCAAATCAAATATAGATAGTGGGTTAATGAATGAATCTCACAAAATGCTACTATGGGATGATATTATTGCAATAAGTGATAGCGCTATTGCGTTTCAACATATTAACAATGACAATAAGTTTTTTAAACCAAACAAAGTATTTAATATCACTTGTGCACCTACTATTAGTTATGCAAGTAATTCACAAGCATTGTTAAGTGATATTAAAAACAACAAAGATTGTACAATTATATTGTTTGCAAAAGAAAATGCAGGAGCAAATAAAATTGCGCAGTTATTAGATGGTAATGGCATTGGTTACAATATGTGCACTATGCTAAGTAGTGTCGAAAAATCCAATGTTAATATTATTGCTAAATATTATCCCGTGTCTGCATTTTTTGCTGGA
>JAGCSP010000066.1 GCA_017964105.1 Clostridia bacterium
ATGTTTAAATGTTTATAGTGTTGGATACAAAGGACATCTAAGTGTAGCAACTTTTGCAATTACACAGAATGAAGAGATAAGGGCGGAAAGTATTCAAGACATAACAAACTGGTCCATTAGTGAACCACAAATTTACAAAAAACAGCAGGAGTGAAACTTGCTGTTTTTGTTTGTTATTAAGTTTTGTGTTCGGATTGCGATTGGTTGAGCCGAGCCAAAGTAAAAAGATATTATTCAATTACAATTTATATCTCAGTTTAAAATAATTAACCATTTGCTCATTTAGAGTTATACAATTTATTGTTGTAATAAAAGAAACATATTTTTTACATATTGCATTTAGTTTATTGGATAAAAGTATTTTCCCATCCAAACTAATTGTTATTAGTCCAGAATCAAATAATTTATGATGGTTCTCACAAAGCCAAATACCATTATTTTCATCAGTGGCATATTTTTTCTTCTCTTCTAAAGAAATATGCTCTTTTTTTATATCTGCTACAGGCCAAATATGTGCAGCTTGAATTAAATTATCAATTTCGCAATCACATAATGCACAATGTTTTTCACCATATTTTGAGAGTAAATTATAAATAAATCTAGCACTTCTAATATTATTATTGTCCTCAGTAATATCATTTGTTTCATCAAAAATAAATGTATCATTAATTATATTAATTTTACCAAAAGACAAAATAGCATTTTTGTCATTTTCCGAAATACTTTTACTGTTGTTGTCTAATATTTGAAAAAGCTGAACAGGTTTATCTGTTATAAATGAAATTGCGAAACAAATCAATGCTGTTTCCTTTGAATTTGCACCAAAAGATTTTCCGTAAATTCTATATTCACAACCTTCATTTGTAATAAATGAAGATTTATTTGCTGTATTTGATTTCCTAATAGTATTTTTATCGTTTATCAGTTTAATTACATCATCATATTTTTCTAGAACTAAATTCCCAAGACCAACTTGTAAATTAATAAAGTTAAAATTTATAGTTTTCATTATTCTATAATAAAACTTTAAAAAATTAGTCTTATTATTTCCCGTTATTTGTAGAAAATAGTAGTCTAAATATTTATGTCTACAATTATAATTTATGTATGCTGAAAAAATAGTCGCAATAGTTTGAATGAAACTATTTCTACCAGAGACTTTTCTTCCTGAAATTCCTACAAAATGTATTTTATCATTATCAACGAGTTTAATATAACGCCCAGTCGACCAATTATTATCTAAAGTCTTTTTAAAAGATGTTTGCCCAGTAATTTTTTGACAAATATCTTTCAATTCTTCATCTGTTAAATCTTCGCCCAAGTTCGGTATATCTCTATTATATCTTTTATTTGGAATTATTATTTCTACCATATTTATACCTCATAATTTATTATAATTATTTCAGCACGATTTCCTCTTGCTTTACCTTGATAACTAATAACTTTAAAGTTGTTCTTTTTAATCCATTCTTCAAGTAATGTATTCTTCTTTTCTTTATGTGTTAAGACATTTGATAACATAAATTTTATGTGTCTTTCATTTAGACAATCTAAAAATTTCAATAATCTCAATTCTTCTTTTTCGTTCCAACCATTAAAACCACGTTTACCATCATTATAACTACCAAGAGTTATTAAATAAGGTGGGTCAATATAAACAAAATCATCTTTTGTTATATAATCTAGGAAACGCTCATAATCTTCTGAATAATAAAAGACCTTTTTTTTCTTTGTAATTCGAGAAAATGATATCAACTTATCAAGTATTTTATCATTAAAGCCAGCTTGTCCAACTGGATTATTATAATCCAATCTACTATTAAATCTTATTTGTTGTTGGAACCCAAACATAATTAAAAGGAATAAATCTCTACAGTCTCTCTTATCTATTGGAGTAGTATTATATTTATCTCTCAATTTCATATAAGATTCTTTATCTTCATTTTTAAGTCCAAATTTAACTATTGTAGATGAAATATATTTATAAAAATCTTTCATATTTGCGTTGGTAATATATTCCAATAATTCTCTAACTTTAAAATTGATATCATTATAAATAATTTTATCTGCATCAATATTTATTCCAACATTAAATCCACCAGCAAACAAATCATAAAAAGTATCAATTTTTTTAGGCATATAGTTTTTTAAAAAATCAATTAAATCGTGTTTTCCACCAATAAAATTTAGAGGAGAAGCAAATTTAGGTTTAAAATCTTTTTCAATATAAAATAGATATTCACAATGATTATCTCTATCTTCAGCTTTACTATTTTTATATTGTCTGTAAGAAAACTTAATAAATTCAAAGGTGTCTTTTTTCCCATATCTTTTAAGTATGCTTTCAATATATTCTTTAGACATTATTCCATCAGAACTATAACTTAAAATAATATGTTTAAAATTTGCGTTTGCAATAAGTTCTTCAAATGCTATATGAACATTGCCTTCACGAGAAAAATCAGAGGTATACATATGCATATCTCTCGCACCAGTTTTGCCTTTGAGAATTGGATTATCATATAAAGCAATAGTTTCCAATAAGTGATATTGAATTGAATATTGATTTTTTGTGTATGGTGGGTCCAAATATAGAATATCGCCCTTAACCTTTTTAATAACATTTAATATATCATCATTATATATTTCTGCTAAATCATCAACATATGGTTCCGTATCAATTGGCATGTAAATCATTCTTTTTACAGCTCTAGGGTCCCATGTTTTTAAAAATGAACCATAAACCCCAGCGACATTTGCGACTTTTGAAACAGATTCAATCAGTGAAGCTATTAAAAAATATTTTTCGTTTTCTGTAATTTTATCTGCCGTATACCAATCGTTTATAGTTTGTCTAATAAAATCAATAAATCTTGCATTTTCATCACTAAAATACATCCTTTTAGACAAAACTGGTGCAAAGTTTTTGGTAATAAAGCCAACACTATTAGAAGTATCTACATTATTAAAATAGTCAAAAGGATCAAACCCAAGTTTTTCAAACATGTTCGATTTAGAATTTAGTTTTGCTTCTGCAATTACATACGAAAAATATAAATTGTCATTAGCAAGTAAATGATATCTGTTTTTATAATGATGTGCTACTGTTGCTGTACCAGTAAATGCATCAAAAAAAGTGAGACCTTTTTTGTTAAGTCCTTTCTTATCAATTAGATTATCGATTTCATTTAAAACTTTTGATTTGTTGCCAATATAACGCACTTAAATTCCTCTTTTTAATATTATAAGTGTATTATAACATAAAACAATCTATTCTGTATCGAAATTTTGCCAATTTATGAATTTAATTTTATCTATTTGACAACAGGACGTGTGCTTGTCTTGATATAAAAAAGCGATGAATTACCATCGCTTTTTTTGGCTGGGGCAGTAGGATTTGCTCCGTTATATTTCATTCCACTATCACGCCTGGTGCTATAAAACTTGCCACAGGGGTGTTTGACTTAACGCACACGTTCAAATCCTATTGAGATAGAAAAAATGGCTGGGGCAGTAGGATTTGAACCCACGAATGGGAGAGTCAGAATCTCCTGCCTTACCACTTGGCTATGCCCCAACGAACACTTTATTATAGCATTTGAGAGTGATATTTGTCTAGCGTAAATAAAAAGAGTGAAGTTATCACTCTTTTATTTGTTCTTGTAATTGGGTAAATATGTGGTTGCAGTTGTCTATTGCTTGGTCAGTTGGATAAGGGATAAGAGTGTCGCTACGCATATTAGACAAACTATTCATTACACTCATTCTTGCGATGGTGGTATATGCTTCTAGCACGCAGTGACCAGCAGGTGTGAGGTTGTCGTCATTGGTGTGTGATAGCATGCTGTGGTCAGTTTCATCTGTGGTAAGAGCACTAGACACAAAGCATGTTTTGTGAGTATTTTCTTTGTATAGATAACAAATGCTTTTATCTTTTAAAAATGCGTCAGGGAAGTGTGAGATATCATTGGTGTATAAATCAATCAAAGTATGTTTATCTTGTTTTGATATTTGGATAGAATTATCAATTTGCAAGCACTTAACAAAATCCATCCAAGTGCCAGGAGCTTCTATCCATACTTCGTCGTCACTAGATACGCAATTAAATTCTGTGAAATAATTTAATTCGCGTTCGGATGGGTAGATTGCTGCATGGGATATGCATACCACTTGGCCAAGAGCAAATGCCATATCTTCTTCGGAAAATTGCAAGTTGCGCATATATGTAGCCAACTTTTTCTCAACTCTGGATAGCACTGTGCTAGCGCCAGCACAATGAGATATTATTGTGATATTTCGCATAAGTTTTGGCACATCTTCTGGTTCGTGATCGGCAAGTATAGGCAAGAATATGTTATCAACAAGTTCAGTTACATTTTTGTCTATATTGTCTTTTGTTAGGCCATTTTCGTATGAAACAGCCAACACGTCACATTTGGATGAAAGTGCGCCTAGCATTTCACATGCAAGCTTAGCACTTCCATTTGCACGCCTGGTGTTTGTGGTGCCATCGCCGTCTAGCACTAATACTAGTGGCTTTACTGGTGAATACTTAGTGATATCAACAATGCGAAAATGGTTTTCTGCATTTAGGTCGCGCAAACCATATATAAATCTTCCACCTTGTTGAGAAATATCTTTTTTTTGTGTGATATAATCTAATAATCCTGCCATATTCTTATTCCTTTTCAAATAAATCAGGGTAGTCAGTTCTGTTTGGTTGTACTTGTATTTCATCTTCTTTACGTATTGGTGGCAAGTTGTACATATTGCCACTAGACAAATTCAATTCTTTTGCGTAGTTTAATGGAGATACAAAGTTTGAAATGTTTTTGCAAATAGTATCTGCACTAAATGGCATAGGGAACGCGCTGTGTAGGTTGCGGTATGAGTTTGCCACAGATGAACAAAGTATGCAAGATTGCACCCTTGTCATATATTCGCCAGCTACGGTTGCAGTTGATGTGAGAGATTTGTTGTAATAATATCTCATATACACATTTAGGTGGTCACCACCACTAGTATTAAATCTGTCATTATCAATATTGTTTGTTAGATGACCTGTGGCAAATACTACTTTGTTATTTCTTTCCTTATACATAAAGATTCTATCATTTTTGTTTAAGTATCTTTTTACAAAAGTAAGCATTTCTTTGTTTTTGCGTTTATGCTTTTGATATTGAGCATACAATTTTGCTTTTTCATGTGGTGGTATATCAACCTCATCAAAATGTTTTTTAAACATTTCATCCCACACTGCATTACCTTCAAACATCTTTACATTGTCAGTATATGAAGTGCAATTGAATTCGGTAAAATATTTTAAATCTGTTGTTGAGCCATATGTGGAACAAACAATTTGAGATAGTAATTCTGCGCGGTATGCAGAATTGAAATTTGTATAATTTCTAAGTGTTCTATCTAATTCGTCTTCCATGCTTTCTAGTACACCAAATGCACCATGGCAATGTGCAAATATTGTAAATTTTCTAAAGTTTTTATTTGCTTCATCAAAAGTAATTTTTCTACATGGGTTATAAAACATTGGTTTGAATACTTTTTCTACAAGTGTAGACACATTTTTGTGCATATCTTTTGTAAGGCCAGTGCTCTCGTTGTAGTTTACTGAAATCACATGTGCTAGGTTTGAGTTTACGCCAAGCAATGTGCGAATGGTTTTGCCATAACTTATGGCTGTTTTCTTTGACTTTGTGCCATTGCCACCAAAGTTGAATACTATTGCTTTGCCATCCGTGCTAAGTTTTTGTAATTCTTCCAAAGAAATAGAAGCCCAATCTTCTGGATTAGGACCGTCGCACAAAATGTATTCAAATTTATAACTTTTTACTTTGTTTTCCATTGTTATAAACCTAAGCGCTATCATAGTGATTATATCATATAAAAATATGATATTCAATACGTATTGTGAAAAAAAGACCACCTTTCGGTAGTCTAAAAAATTATTATTTTACGCGGTCTAGGTATTCGCCTGTGCGTGTATCAATACGAATTTTTTCACCTTGGTTTACGAACAAAGGAACTTTAACTACAAGGCCTGTTTCTGTTTTTGCAGGTTTGTATGCAGTTCTTGATGTGTCGCCTGCAACTGCTGGCTCGCACTCTGTAAGTACTTGTTCTACAAATAGTGGTGGGTCAATGCTAATAAGTTTGCCATTTGCATATTTGATTGTGCAAATTGTGTCGTCCTTAATGTATTTCATTTTGTCTTCCACATTCTTTTTGTCAAATGGAACAAGGTCGTATGTTTCTGTGTCCATAAAATATACAAGGTCGCCATCTACATAGCTAAATTGCATTTCTTTTGACTCAATATATACTTCGCCAACTGTTTCACTTGGAAGGAAGTTTTTCTCTAGTACTTGACCTGTTTCAATGTTTTTCAATTTTGTTCTAAACAATGCTGCAAGACGTGGACGACTAACTTTTTGATATTCTACTACAAACCATAGTTTGCCATCCCACTCAATTGTTGAATTCATTTTAACATCTTGAATATTCATTATTATATCTCCAATTTTTATAGTCTACGACAATTTTAGCACAACAAATAGTATTTTGGCAAATATTATAAATAAATTTTATGTATATTGGGGCAAAAACGCCCCAATTATCACATGAAAGTTGTGTAATATATAAAGTTGTTGTTAAATGGGCTACGACAAATTGAACGGCAGTCAAATGCACCACAACAGCGTGTGCGTGGGCATCTGCGTGTAAAATAAATAAAACCAAAATTCATATTTTCCTCCAAGGCAATGGTTGCCCAAGTCATTATATTAAAAAATTTTTAATTTTTGTGAATAATAATTTTTAATTTGCTCAAATTAGTATTGGTAACGATGATATTGTGCTAATTCGATATCTTACTTACCGCGATAAATTATTGTCTTTGCTGATATGGCTAGATACATAATTTTGATTAGAGAAAGGCAAGTCACCACATACTTTTTGGTGACTCTTTCTCTTTTATTGCTTTTATTGTTGACTAAACTATTTTGGCCGTGCTATACTTTGTATAGTTTTTAGATGCAAAGATTGTGATTTTAGTAGGCACTACACAATTTACAAGAGAGAGTTTGCCGTGGGCTGAGAGCAAGCTTAAAGTTTAGGTAGTGGTTGAATTTCGACACAGGAGCACTTATATGAAAAGTATAGGCGAGTAATTGGCGTATAGCAATTTAATTGAGAAGTAACTAGGGTGGTACCACGATAATTCGTCCCTTATGGCATATGGCCTAAGGGCTTTTTTGTTGCCAAATATATACTTTCAAGGAGTAATCATGAAATTAGAAGAAATTAAAAAAAGTTATTATAAAGAGTTGGAAGGCGTTGCTAACGATGGCGAATTAAATGATTTGAGAATTAAGTACACTGGCAAAAGTGGACTTATTACTGATGCTCTAAAATTGATTAAGGATATTGAGCCAAGCGAGCGCAAAGCATATGGTGAGAGTGTAAATAAATTAAAAGTGGAAATAGAAGATTCACTTGGTGCAAAACACGAAGAGTTTGTAAATAAAGCAATCGAAGCAGAAGTTGCAGGCACCAAACGTGTTGATTTAACTGTGCCACTAGCAATGCGTACAGGAAGTTTGCACCCAATAACTATTGTGCAAAAGCGCATCATTGATATTTTTGCTTCCATGGGATTCACTGTGGAAGATGGCAACGAAGTAGAAACTGAATATAACAACTTTGAAGCAGTAAACGTACCAAAAGATCATCCTGCACGTGATATGCAAGACACTTTCTGGCTAGACAATGGCGAAGTGCTAAAAACACAAACAAGTGCTGGTCAGAATAGAATAATGCGTAAGTATGGTGCACCATTAAAGGCAATCTTCCCAGGAAGATGCTTTAGAAACGAAGAATTGGATGCTAGCCATGAAAATACATTCTTTCAACTAGAAGGTATGATGATTGACAAAAATATTTCTATTAGCAATCTTATTTACTTTATGAAAAATATGCTATCTCAAGTGTTTGGTAAAGAGATGAATGTGCGTCTTCGTCCAGGATTTTTCCCATTTACTGAGCCTAGCTTTGAATTAGATGCATCTTGCCCATTTTGTGGTGGTAAAGGATGTAAAACATGTAAACAGAGTGGTTGGATTGAATTATGTCCATGCGGTATGATTCATCCAAATGTATTACGCAATGGTGGTATTGATCCAGAAGAATATCAAGGTTTTGCATTTGGACTTGGATTCACTCGTTTTGCTATGATGACGTTTGAAATTGATGATATTCGCGTGCTAAATAGTGGCAAATTAAAAGAATTGACTCAAGCAGAGATTAAGTAAGGAGGTAGAACAATGTATATTTCACTTAATTGGATTAAAGATTATGTAGACCTAAAAGGCGTTGATGTAGAAAAATTGATTAACCAATTTACATTGTCTACTGCCGAAGTTGAGGGTTTTGAGTACAAGGGTAAAAATGTAAGCGGCGTAATTGTTGCACAAATTGAAAGTGTAGAAAATCATCCAAATAGCAAAAAGCTACATTTACTAAAAGTAAACACAGGCAAAGAAGTGCTAGATGTTGTGTGTGGTGCTCCTAATGTGCGAGTAGGACTAAAAGTGGCATTTGCTACTCCTGGTGCACAAGTGGGAGATATGCATATTGAGCCAGCAGTTGTTGGCGGATACACAAGCTATGGCATGTGTTGTGGCGCAGACGAACTTGGAATTAGCGATGAGCACTGGGGTTTGCTTGAATTACCAGATGAGTTTGAACTTGGTAAAGATATTAAGGAATATCTTGACATTGAAGATGTTGTGTTTGAAGTAGACAACAAAAGTTTAACAAATAGACCAGATTTGTGGGGTCACTATGGTATTGCAAGAGAAATTGCAGCACTAACAGGTAGAAAATTAAAGGCACTACCAGTGTATGAAGGTGGGTTTGCAGACAAAAAACTAAATATTAAAGTGGAGAGTCCAAATTGCTATCGTTACACTAGTGCTAGTGTGGAAAATATCACCGCAAAAGTGAGTCCACTAAATATGCAAATAAGACTATACTATGCAGGTATGCGCGCAATTAATTTGCTTGCAGATATCACAAACTACATTATGCTAGAATGTGGTCAACCAATGCATGCATTTGACAATCAAATTGTAAAATCTGTTGAAGTAAAAGATTTGGCACAAGATACGCAATTTGAAACTCTTGATAAAACACAAAGAACTTTGCCAAAAGGAACAATGGTAATTTGCACTAATGGTGAACCAGTAGCAGTTGCAGGTGTTATGGGTGGATTGAATAGCGAAATTACTGATAGTACTACAAGTGTTCTTATTGAAAGTGCAAACTTCAATGGTGCCCCAGTAAGAAAAACTGCCCTTGCATTAGGTCTTAGAACAGAAGCAAGTGCAAGATACGAAAAAATGCTAGATCCAGAACTTACTAAAATTGCATTACTTAGATATATTTATTTATTGAAACAAAGTGATAAGGGTGCAAAAATCACAAGCGCATTAACAGATGTATATAATTATCACTATCCAAAAAAACAAGTGGTTGTTTCAAAAGATTTTATTGATAGATTTGTTGGGGTACAAATTGAAGAAAATAAAATTTTATCAATTTTGAGTAGTTTGGAATTTGATGTAAAAGCAAAAGATGGTCAGTACACAATAAATGTGCCAACATTTAGAGCAACACAAGATATTCAAGGCAAACAAGATATTGTGGAAGAGATTACACGTATTTATGGTTATGATAATTTGCCAGCATTATCCACATTGCAAGAAGTAAAACCAACAAAATTGGATAAAGGTGTGGAAGCAGAATATGAAGCAAAATATGTGCTTGCATCTAAGTTTGCTATGCATGAAGTGCATTCATACATTTGGTATGATAGCACAACAAATAAAGAATTACACATAAATCCACCTTGCGTATTGCATATAGTTAATGCTCTTGGAAAAGAAAATAATGAGATAAGAGCAACAATGGTGCCAACAATGTTAAAAGTTGTGTTAGACAATAAAAACACATACAGTGAATTTAGTGTGTTTGAAATTGGTAGAATTGTTGCAAAATTACAATCAGACGGTAATGCGGATGAAACAAAATCATTATGTATTGCAAAATATTCAAAATCAAAAGATGATGCTACGCAATTATTTGAATTAAAAGAAGCGCTAGAATATTTAATTCGCTACGAATTAAAACGTGAATTTGAATTAGTGCCTGCAGTAAGCACATGTGAATATATTAGTCCTGCAAATTATTACGAAGTAATAGTAGGTGGTGTGTGCGTTGGTTTTGTGGGTGCAATCCATCCAAAAACTAAACAATATATTGATGCAAAATCAAGTGTGGTAGTGGCAGAATTGGATTTTTCAAGTATTGTGTCAACAGAAGAAGTAAAAGTCACATTTGAGAAAAAGAGCAAATTCCCTGTAACAGGGCTTGACTTTAATTTTGTGATTCCTGCATCAATGAATTATAGAGATATAAAATCTATTGCAACAAACTTAAAAACAGAATTGAATTACACATTGTCACTGCTAGATATCTACGAGGCAAATGGTGTGAAGAGTTACACATTGCATTATGATATTTGCAGATTGGATAGAACATTGTCAGGTGCTGAAATAGATGAATTCCATGCACTTGTAATTAGTACATTTGCAAATAGTGGTATTAATTTAAAAATGTAAAAAAAAGAACACCATGTGGTGTTCTTTTTTATTCTTATTTTCCATCGTTTAGGTATAATATACCTAATGTGTATTCTCCACAATGGCTGGTGATTGTACCACCTGCCGTTGTTTCATATATGTGTTTAAATCCTCTTTCTTGTAATGCTTTTTTTGCTGTTTCTACCATGGTAGGGCTTGCTGTTGTGTATGTTACAAAAGCTGTGTCTAGGTCTGGTGTATTAAATTCTTCCAAAGTGTCTTTGCAATACTTTTCAATAACCCTTTCCATAAATCCCATATATTTTCTATGCACACCCATGGAACCATCTTGTTTGAGTATGATTTGTGGTCTTATTTGCAAAAAGTTAGCTCCAAGTAAAGATAGTGCAGAACATCTACCACCTTTATGTAAATAATCAAGTTTTTTGATAAC
>JAGCSP010000067.1 GCA_017964105.1 Clostridia bacterium
CACCCAAATCCACCCTATAGATTTTCGCGATGAGATGGGCACATGCTTAGTGCGACAAAAATGTAAGCAAATTAAAGTGGGGCAAAACACCCAATTAGAGTGGCACCGTGGGAAAATACTCACCTCTATGAAAAAGCACAATGCTTTTTTTGTAGTGGTGCTTTTTTATTTAAAAAAGGAGAAATTATGATAGATATTAATTTAATTAGAACAAATCCAGACAAAGTGCGTGAAAATATCAAACGCAAATTTCAGGACCAAAAACTTCCTCTTGTAGATGAAGTGTTGGAACTTGATAAGAAGGCAAGAGAATTGAAGGGCGAGGGTGATGACTTGCGTAGCAAACGCAACACCTTATCACAGCAAATTGGCGCCCTTATGAAAGACAAAAAACTTGAAGAAGCAAACGCAATTAAGGAAGAAGTAAAAAAGGGTAACGAACGCATCGCAGAATGTGAAAAACTTGAAGAAGAATTGCAAGAGCAAATAAAGCAAAAAATGATGACCATTCCAAACATTGTGGCAGATGATGTTCCTGTTGGTCATGATGACAGCGAAAACGTGGAACTTGCACGCTTTGGCGAGCCAAAAGTTCCTGCTTACGAAATTCCTTATCACGCAGACATTCTTGCTAGTTTTAATGCACTTGATAAAGATAGCGCTGGACGCACTAGTGGCAATGGATTTTACTATCTTATGGGCAATGGTGCACGCCTAGTTAGCGCAATGATTAGTTACGCGCGCGATTTTATGATAAATAAAGGATTCACATATTGCTTGCCACCATTTATGATTCGTGGTGATGTGGTTAATGGAGTAATGAGCTTTGCTGAAATGGATGCAATGATGTACAAAATTGAAGGCGAAGATTTGTATCTTATTGGCACTAGTGAGCACTCAATGATTGGTAAATTCAAAGGTCAAATAATAAAAGAAAGCGATTTGCCACTAACACTTACATCATATAGCCCATGTTTTAGAAAAGAAGTGGGTGCACATGGCATAGAAGAACGCGGCATTTATCGTGTACACCAATTTGAAAAACAAGAAATGGTTGTGCTATGTAAACCAGAAGAGAGTGATGAGTGGTACGAAAAGATGTGGAGATATTCTGTAGAACTATTCCGTTCTCTTGATATTCCTGTAAGACAATTATGCTGCTGCACAGGCGACCTTGCTGATTTGAAATACAGAAGTTGTGATATTGAAGCATGGAGTCCACGCCAACAAAAGTACTTTGAGGTATGCTCATGTTCAAACCTAACAGATGCTCAAAGCAGACGTCTTGGCATACGTGCAAAGGGTGAAAAAGGCAATTATTATTTGCACACACTTAATAATACAGTGCTTGCATCTACTCGCGCACTTATTGCACTACTAGAAAATAACTATAATGAAGATGGCTCAGTAAATGTGCCAAAGGCATTGCAACCATATATGGGTGGAATTACAAAAATAGAAAAGGCAGTTAAGTAATATTTGTGTAATTGTTTTACATAAATATAATTTGTGTGATAAAATTATAGTAGAATAATTTTAAAGGAGAAAAATATGTTAAATTTATTAGGACTATCATCAGGCGCAATCATAGCAATTGTATTAGGTGCATTTGTTGGATTAATCTTGCTTGGATTAATTTGTGTTGTGCTATATGTTTGGGTATGCCGTAACAATTTGGTGCGTCTAAAAAATAATGTGGAAGAAGCATTCTCCACTATGGACGTTTACATGAAAAAACGTTATGACTTAGTTCCAAATCTTGTGGAAACAGTAAAAGGTTACACAAAACATGAAAATCAAACTTTAAAAGAGGTTGTTGCAGCACGCAATCTTGCAATGGGTGCACAAGGTGCAGAAAAAGCAAAGGCAGATGGTGCGTTTGGCAAACAACTTATGACTTATGTTAGCGCACTTGCAGAGCAATATCCAGACTTAAAAGCAAATGCAAACTTTATTGATTTGCAAAGTCAATTAAAGAAATTGGAAGAAGATATTGCATACAGCCGCAAGTATTACAATGGAACAGTCAAAGAATACAACAACAAAGTAGAAATGTTCCCATCCAATTTAGTTGCAAAACGTTTTGGATTTGAAAAGAAAGAAATGTTTGTTGTAGAAGACGCAGAAGAGCGCAAAACAGTAAAGGTTAAATTTTAATGACTAAATTAAAGAAAATTTCACTAATTACAGCATTAATATTAGTAATTTTGCTAGGTTTACTATGTAGACCTAGTTTTTCTATTGTGCATGCTGATGATGGAGATTACACAGGTTACAACAATTACACTTATGATAGTTATCATGTGGATATTGTGGTAAAAGAAGATAATAGCTATGATATTACAGAAACAATTACTATGACATATGGCCCAAAAACAGAAGGTGTTCATCAGGGTTGGGCAAGGGCTATTCCATATCGCTATCAATTTAATTATACAGACAAAAACGGTAAAAAATATCGCTATATGGTAAATGCAGAAGTTACACTAGGCGAAGTAACAGAATTTTATGATTCCTACAAAGAAGATGGACTATTTGTTATTGAAATGAAACAAGACGGCGTATATGTGAATGGCCAAACAAAAGAATATGTAATCAAATACAATTTTAGTGTTGGTTATGACTTTATAAATACGCAAGATATGTTTTACTTTAACATTATAGGTAGCGATTTTCCTGTAAAAGTAAACAATGTTACATTTAGTATTACAATGCCAAAGCCATTTGATAGTGGAGATTTAAAATTTTACAAAGGTTTGTATGGCGAAAGTGATGAGTTTGCAGGGTATACAGTAAGTGGTAATGTGATAAGTAGCAGTGCTCCAATCAATTTAAAGGCAAATGAAGCACTTACGATTAACTTAGATTTGCCAGAAGGGTATTATAATACTCCTATTGCCAAAATATATAATACATTTCAACTAGTATTGCCAATAGTTGCAGGCGTAATGCTTTTGATTATTGCAATAAGTTTGATGTTACTACAAAATAGAGACACACCTACACCTGTAGTGGAGTTTTATGCACCAGACGATTTGTCACCAGCAGATTGCAAATACATTCTTGATGGAAAAGTAACTTCGCTTGATGTGAGTAGCATAATTGTGCTATGGGCAAGTAAGGGATACGTTAAAATAATTCTTGACCAAAACAAAAAGCCAACAGATATTGCGCGAGTTAAAGATATGCCAGAAAACTTCAGTGAAGACGAAAAACGCATTTGGAATGCATTATTTAGTGAAGACGATGTGGTATCGCTTGATATAAATATGAAAGTAAGCGAAAGCATGCAAACTACTGCAAAATTGGTAAGGGAGCGTTACAATTGTGGTGAATCTAGTAGATTTAGTAAAAAATCAGTATCGTTTGTTAATGTAATGTCGGTGGCAAGCACAATAGTACCTTTTATATTTATTGTATTACTTGGAATTTTCCATGGATTTGGTGCAATTATTGGTCCAATTATTAGCACAATTGCACTATTTGCAGTTGTAAATATCATTGCAGAAAGAATAAATAATAGTTATATATCCAAAACTCGTAGCAAAAAAGATACAAGCATTTTGACAATTTGCATATTGTCGTTAGTACCACTTATACCAACAATATTTACATATCTTTCATATTCAGCAAATGTGATAGATAGGGCATACACACTTATTTGGTATTTTGCTGTTGCTGGCGTAATATATGGACTTATGCTAGGCAAATTGTTTGCTCTAAACAAAAAGACATTTGATTTATATGGCAGAGTAGCTGGATTTAAAAATGCAATAGAACTTGCTGACGAAGCACAACTAAAAGCACTTGTAAAAGAAGATCCAGAGTATTTTTACAAAGTAATACCTTATGCACATGTATTTGGCATATACGAAAAATTTGTTAATAAATTTAGTGGTCTTGCAATGCCTATTAATGAAGATGTGGGCGATACATTTACCACAATACTCATTCTTGACAATTTGCGCTATCGTTCACGCTATTATGCATATAAATCCATGTCGTCTAGCGTGGGCAGTTCGTTTGGTGGTCATGGCGGCTTTGGTGGCGGATTTAGTGGCGGTGGTCATGGCGGCGGCGGTGGCCGCGGCTTGTAATAAAAGTCATCATTATTGTGGTCAATAAAAGGGAAATAGTATGGATAAGATTATTTTAACAGATGATGAATATATTTTGCTTAAAGAAATTGTAGACAAGTCAAATGGTACAATAAAAGAAAAATTAAAAAATGTTTGTAACAAGTATTTTTCTAAGCCCGCCAACATTAAAAATGATGATGTTCATTCTGATGGAATAGATATAAATGAAAGATTTGTTGTGCTAATAGATGGCGAAAAATGCGAGCATATTATCAAAACAAGTTTAGATGAATCTGATAGTGAAGAGATACTTAACACCTCTGCACTTGCAGTGGCAATACTTGGCAAACATCCTGGCGAAACATTTGTATATGAAAGTAATGGAACAAAACATTATTGCCGCATTGTATCTGTAGATAATAATGATTTTTAAAAGCAATAGAGTGAGTAAAACTCGCTCTATTTTTTGTCTTATTGTAGTTATTTATTGCACAATTTAGCAAAGATTGCTATAATGATAATATGGAAAATACTGAAGTAAAAAATGAAGATGACGAGTTAGTATTAGAGCAATCATCTGAAGAAAAAGAAAATTTAAAAACAAAAAATAAACGCGAAAAGATTGATAAACTACTTGCAAAAAAAGATATTAAATATCGCGGTATTTTTACTTACAGGTCAGTGCGAGTGCTTGGCTTTGTGCTAATGCTATTTTCACAAATTTATTTGGCATATCAACTTGCCAATAAAATTATAGATGTGCCAAGCAGCACACTAAAAGCAGCTGATGTATTATACTTTTTGTCTGCATTTGCTCTACCAATGTTTTTAACTGCAAACTTTTGCATAATAATGTCTAGCAAAAATAAGATAAAGAAGTATTTAGTGTCATATAGCATTATTGCAATAGTTATTTATCTTGCAATAATTTTAGTTTACTACAGATACTTGTATGGCGCAATGTTTGCAATTGTGGAAGATAAAGAACTTGCTATAATGCTTGCTGATATTATTGCCAACAAATTATTTGGTGGAATGATCAACTACAATGTGTTTATAGATTTGGCACTATTTTCAATGTTTTTCTTTTTCCTATTCTATACACCCCAAAAACCACTTACACGCAAAATGCATTTAGCATTTAGATGGTGTAGTGTAATACCTGCATTATTTGCAATTACATCCTTTGTGATATATGGGTTACATGATATGGGCCAAATTCATTTACCTATGGCAATACTTGCCTTGTTGCCATGCAGAACACTCACTGTGTATATAATTATGTTTACTTTGTCACTCATAATGAAACTTCGCAAAAAGATATTCATCAAATGGGGTGGCACAAATGAAGAGTATGAACAATATCTTCGCACAAATCGCAACTCACTAGAAGTGTCAATTATTAGTGCAATTGTGCTATTTGTAATTTGCCTAATTGATTTTGTAATAATGTGTGTTGATATAGAATTGCTATTCTTTGGGCTTGGCACAAGTTGGTATATGGCGGCAATAATTCCATTTATATTCTTGTTATCGTATTCACGCAAACCAAAATTGGCATTGTTAGACTATGTGTTGCCCGCAGTATTTGTTGTGTCATGCATAATAGTTTACTTAGAAGTTGGATTATACATTGTAAAAAACTTGTTTTAATAAAAAAGCACTCATGCGAGTGCTTTTTTGGTAGCCCGAATAATCCTTCTATAGAACCTCTACATTTAGCCATTTTTGATATATATAGATATATATCAAATCATAAGGTTTCAAGATAAATATTATAAAATTTTGTAATATTTATACTTTAACAATTATTTGAGTCTATGATATAATACTATATATGGATGAAAAAAAACAATTTAAAAAAATAGACGACTTAATTAAATGTATTGATACAGGGATTATTGACAATGATAACTGCATTCTTTCTTTAAACGGTAATGAATTGGATATCTTCGATTTAATTAAAAGATACAATTTAAAGGTAAATGAATTTATACATTATAATGATGGAGGGTATTATCTTTATAACTATAAGTCTTTTAAGGAAATTAAAAATAATCAATTAAACACTTTTGCTGTTGGTCCTCCAAGTATGTATGGTAATCAGATTGCTAAATTAAATATCAATAATTTACAAATTGAAATTTCAAAAAGCCCAAAATCAGATTATCAATTAAAATTTTCAAGTCACATAGTTGATAAAATTAGATCGAATAATTATTTGGTTTTAGACATAGAAACAACCGGTCTTGATCCATTTACTGATGATATCATACAATTATGTATTTATGAATCAGAAACGAATAAATACGTAAGATATTTACCCCTTGAAAACAAACAAAAGAATACTGCCATAGAAATTAATCATATATCTAAAACATTATTAAATAATAAGGAACCTCTTTCTCAAATAGAGGTTGATAAACTTATTAAAGATTTAAATATAGTTAACAAAACAATTGTCATATGGACTGGTAAAAATTTATTTGATAGATTGTTTCTAGAAATTTATTTTAAAAAACATAATTTACAAGGATTAGAATTTTTTTATTTTTTTAACGCTAAAACGTTGCTTGACGATATTGCTAACACATTACCAATAAAAGATTACTCAAAAGATAACATAGCACGTATATATGGAATTGATATCAATAACAATCACGATGCATTAAAAGACTGCATAATTGAAAAGCGTATTGTGGATAATTTATTACAAAACAATATAAAACCACTACAGGAAGAAAGAGAAGAAATTATTGTTAACAAAATAAAGGAATTTCTGATAAGAGTTTCACATATGTCATCTATTGAGGAGATTTCAATGTGGTATGAAGATACAGCCCAGTCTTTATATATAGAATATTGTGAGTTTTTAATTCAAAAATATGGTAAAGTGTCAAGAAATTATGATCAGCATCATATAACTCGTGGCAAAGAATGGATTGATATCCATCATTATGATGAGGTGTGTGTTGATAATATAGCTGTAAAAACAAATGATGCAATATTGTCTAGCAATATTAAAAGCTTGAAATATCTACACAAGTACAATAAAAAAGACAGGCTTGTTTATGCAAATAAGGTTGAACATTTTTTACTTCATTGTATTATAGATATTATTAGAGGGATTGGGTCGAGTGGCCCAAACTTTACTTTTGGTGAACTTTTGAAAGAGGAAATTGGCATATTTACTGCTGGAACAAAGGAGCAACTTATACAGACTAATAAAAACATATATTATAAATATATATCATTTGATGATATCATTCAAATTTATGCAAAACACGAAAAACTTGTAGGGTGTAATATGGTAAATGATTTAATTGAATTCTGGAAAATAAACTATCGTTTTGATAGTAACAGATATGATATAATAATTCAGAATATCGTATCAATAATGAAATAAAAACCAAATGTTTTTTGGCCAATTTGACCATATTTTTACTATACAAATATCAAAAATGGTAAATAATAAAAAATGGCTTAATAAAGCCAAAAAAGTGTCCGAAATAGTTCGAACACTTTTGTGTTTGGTAGCCCTAACGAGATTCGAACTCGTGACTTCGCCTTGAGAGGGCGACGTCTTAACCGCTTGACGATAGGGCCATATGCTACGATGCTTTGTTATTATAACTTAAAATGTGGGGTTTTGCAAGGTAATTGTATAAAAAAAATATTTTGAGTTTTGATTTAGTATATGTTATACTAAATCGTGATAAAGTATAATAATACTAAGGTCAAAGAAAAAAATGAGTAATAAAAATAGTAATTCAAAAAAACCTAATAGTTCAAAAAGTGCAAGTGATAAACCTAAGGCAAAGGCACAAGAAAAGCAAGTACAAAAGGCAGAACAATTGCCACTAGAAGCAGAAAAGCGCGTGCAAGAACCTGTTTACAAAGCACCAAGAATAATAGAAAAACCAAAGCCAGAAGTAAAGGCTGAGAAAAAGAGTAAAAGAACAAAGACAAAGCGTGTGCCACTTAATGAGATTAAGCGCATTAACGCAACTGCAAAAGATGGTCTTACTAGCGAGCAAGTAAAAACTCGCGTGGCGCAAGGTTATGTGAATGTGGAAGAAGCAAGCAATGCAAAAACATATGCGCAAATTTTTATTAGCAACATTTTCACTTTCTTTAATATGCTTTGTATTGCTGTAACAGTTGCACTTATTTGTGTGCATGCACCTATTAGCAACTTTGTGTTCTTGATTACATTTGGTGCAAACTTACTTATTGGTATCATTCAAGAAATTCGTGCAAAAAAGACAATTGAAAAAATTAGTCTTGTGGTCACACCATCAGCAAGCGTAGTGCGTGATGGCCTCACATACGATATACCAGTAAAAGATTTAGTGTTAGATGATATAATTATATTGAGCACTGGCAAACAAGTTTGTGCAGATTGTATTATTGCAGAAGGCGAAGTAGAAGTAAATGAAAGTTTGCTTACAGGCGAATCTGTTGCAATCAAAAAAGTAAAAGGCGACATGGTGCTATCTGGCAGTTATATTGTTGGTGGCAAATGTTATGGCAAAGTGGAAAAAGTTGGTGGTGATAGTTACACTGCAAAACTTGCAAGCAAAGCAAAAAGATACAAAAAAGCAAAAAGTGAACTTATGAGTTCTATTAACACTATTATCAAATATGTTGGTATTGTGTTAGTACCACTTGGAGTATTCACTTTCTTAAAGATATACAATATGACAGGCGATACAGCGCTTACAATTAAGCGTACTGCTGGCTCTGTGATAGGTATGATTCCTGCAGGTATGTTCTTGCTTACATCCATGGCGCTTGCTGTGGGCGTAATCAAACTTGCAACCAAACATACACTTGTGCAAGACTTAAATAGTATTGAGATGCTTGCGCGTGCAGATGTACTATGCCTTGATAAAACAGGAACAATTACAGATGGCACAATGAAGGTGCAATCTGTGGTGCAATTAAAATCAGACAATCATCCAATAAACGAAGTGATGGGCTCAATGCTAACTGCACTTGATGACAACAATATGACGAGTCGTGCACTTGCCACTCACTTTGGATACAGCAAAGAATTTGCTCCAAAAGAAATATTGCCATTTAACAGCGCACGCAAATTAAGCGGTGTAACATTCAAAAATGGTGAAACATATGCATATGGTGCCCCAGATTTTGTGTTAAAAGGCAATAAAACAACTGAAATTGATAAAATGGTAAAACAATATACCACCAAAGGTTTTAGGGTGTTGATGCTCGTAAAATGCAATGGTGAGATAAAGAATTACAAATTACCAGACAAGCGCGTGTGCTTAGCATTAATTGTGATAGAAGACCACATCAGAGAAGATGCGCCAAGAACTATTCAATGGTTCAAAGATAATGGTGTGCAAATCAAAATCATTTCTGGTGACGATCCTGTGACTGTTAGCGAAGTAAGTAGACGTGTGGGTGTGGACCGCGCAGAAAAATATATTTCACTTGAAGGTCTCACCGAACAACAAGTGGTGGACGCAGCAAACAAATACACAGTATTTGGACGCGTTAG
>JAGCSP010000068.1 GCA_017964105.1 Clostridia bacterium
TGCACATTCTTGTTTTTTTACATTTTCTATATCTGCATCACTTGGATTTTTTGGAATTTTTGCTTCTGGCACTTCTATGATGCGTACTTTGTCAAAACGAGATAATCTTGTAGCATATTCATTTACTGCTTGTGTGTAATAATTTTCTTTAATAGTACCCACACACACTATCAAGCAATTCATACTAGATAAACCCCCATATAAATGTGAATAGTGTTACTAGGAATCCAAGTATAAAACTGCCCACCAAGAACAAGTTGTCTTTTGATGTGGATTTATACACACTCGTCTGTTTTGGCATAACCACACTAAGTGGATTTTTCATTTCTTCGTATTCAAGATTTAGCATTGTATTTGTTGCAAGCATTGCCCTAATAGATTGATCTCTATCCAATACAACTGGGGCATTACGCACATCATAACTGCTAGATTTGTATGCGTTACCAATAGCTTTTTTGACTTTGCGTAAAATTGCCTGTTTATATAGAATTGTTACAAGCCATAACAGAATCATAACAACAAGTACAAGTGCCACGGTAATTACAAGAATTACCACATACATATTCATTTTTCTAAATAAGCCATTAAATGCCTCGTAGAAATTGCCAAGTGGCCACCCGTTTGCCTGGGCATAATCTAGGTATACTGAAATAAAGTTGTTTGTAAAGTGCACAATAATTGCTGGCCAAATATTTTTTGCAACAACTGACACATAGCCCATAATAAGACCTAGCACAATTGCATAGCTTACTTGGTTAATGTTAAAGTGCAATAGTCCAAACAATACTGAACTCATAATAATGGATTTGGTAAAGCCCATATGCTTGGTGCCTTGCAACAACAAACCACGATGCATAAATTCTTCACACATTGCAGGTAATACGGCCACAAGCAATACATCCAAGAAGAAATTGGCAATACTGTAATCTGGTAACACTCCGGAAGAAAACACTAGTGGAGATTGATATCCCGTAAATTGAATAATACCAGTGAAGAATGTGCTGACAATAATATTGATAAAGAATGTGAGCACACCCATAAATAAACTAGTAAATACTATTGGCCAAGTAAGTTTGAAATAGTTGCACGTTTTAAATACACTTGTAGGTGTAACTTTAATCATGCGGCAGTACAAATACATTGGCAACAAAAACATTAAGCCCACTTGAATGAGCACTGTGTAAAACACATCACTCCAACGTGACCCGTCCATATACATAAAGCCATGTGATGCTAGTATTCGCACTATGCAAAAAAGCACCATGCATATAAAATATATCATGTAAGTTTTGTATATTGATTTGCCTTTTTGCTCTGGTATGTATTCCATTAGTCCCTCTAAATTAAATATTTACCCAAGTTGTAATTGTATTTGTAATCCATATTACTGCGGCAATAATTACTGCCATGTAGAAATAACCATTTTCCAATTTGTCTTGCGATTTTGCAAAATTAAATACATTGTCTTTTACTATTATATTCTCAGGTGCTGTATTTGTATGTTTGTATTTATTCACTAAATACAAAATGCACAATATAAGCATCAATCCAGCAATTGATATAAAGCTGTACATTAGTACATTCCACCCATCATATAGCATTATCCCATTGCCATCTACCAAATATGTACTTCCAGTTAGCGATAGTGTAATAACAATAGCATTATTGAGTAAATGCATTACTACTGAATACACCACACTGCCTGTAACATAAGCAAGCATAGTAAGAATTAATCCCAAGATTAATTGATAGAAAAATTGATTTAGTGAGCCATGCATTAGTGTAAATAATATTGCCACCATAACAACGCTTGCCTTCACGCTATGCTTTGATAAAAATCCATTAAGCATAACTCTTCTATAAATTAATTCTTCGGCAATTGCAGGAAGTATTGCATAACCAACAACTCCAAAGCAAATGCGCCACCATGTGTCCATCTTGTAACTTAAATCATTGGTTGCATTATAACCTAATTTTTGTAAAAGTACACTAATCCAATTTGTCATAGGTGCAATAGCAAACACGCAAATGCCAGCAAACAATATTGCAATAAATAAATATAAAACATTAAACCTTGGTTTTTGCCAAATTTTAATACTATTCTTTTTGTGGTACAAAAAGTAAAACACCAAATAGCATAGTGGCGTAATTATTATTGCAATCAAACTTGCCACACGAGTTGTTGTAAACTCTTCATATTTCATACCCGCAAGTGAAGCAATAATCATAAACAAAAGTGATATTGCCACTATAATGACGCAGCGCAATGAAATTACATACATATAATTTTTATTTGCGTCTAAGCAAGTGTAATTGTTGCGTATTTCGTGTTGCATATTATCTCCTCGGCATTATAAATACAATTTTATTTTATAATATAAATAAAATAAAAGCAAGCAAACAAAAGCAACCAAAAAAAGCAGTAATTTATTTACTGCTTACTAATTATATTTGGATTTGTAGCCAAATTTATATAACTTTCTTTATATATGCCACCTTGTACAAAACCAATTTTTATTTCATCACCTGCATTAGTTTTAAATAATTCATCTCTAAGGTCAAGCATATTAGTAATTTTCTTACCATTAAACTTAGTGATTACATCGCCTTGTTTTATTCCACTTGTCTTTAGTGGACTAGATGGGCTTATATCTAAGATATAAACACCATTGCTAAGATGTGTATCGCCATAGTAACATGCTATCTCACTATCGTATCCATAAACTCCAATATATGGAGCCACATAATCATCATTTTTGATTAAATTAGAAAGCAATGATTGTATGCTTTTACTTGGAATAGCAAAGCCAATACCTTCGCCACCGCTTATTTTTAATGTATTTATTCCCACTACTTCGCCTTTGGCATTAATAAGTGGTCCACCAGAATTGCCAGGGTTAATGCTTGCATCATGCTGAATTAAGTTTTGCATATACGCCTCACCCGCATATGTGTTTACTCTAATAGTTCTATTTAGGGCGCTTACAATACCTTTGGTAAAAGTATGCTTCAAAGTAAGACTCAAAGGGGTGCCAACGGCAAGCACATCTTCGCCAACCATCACGCTATCTGTGTCGGCAAGCTTTAAATATGGCAATGTAGCATTTGCACGCACCACAGCAATATCTTGCGCACTATCATCAAACACAAGCACACCTTTCACACTATCGCCACCATATAAGTGCACGCTAATGTTTGATGGATTTGAAATCACATGCGAATTAGTTAGCACATACCCACCACTTGCTACACACACACCAGAGCCAACTGCCGTGCCATCGGAATCGGTAGAACTTATGCCCACCACAGCAGGGGCAACAGCCTCAGCAAGTTGCGGAACATACGTTGTATCACTAAATGAAATAAATTCTTCTTTTAATGAAGTGTTTTTCCCATCACTAAAAAACGAACAACCTACAAATAATACACAACATAACGCAAAAATCACAACTTTTTTCATAAAAACACCTCGTTTTTATGTTATTTTGTGTAAAATTTATAAAATTATAAAAAATACACTAATTTTTTAGTGTCATTTTTTTAATTATTTTAAGTTGAAAATGGTGCCAATTTTGTGTGCCGGCGCTACATCAATTTTTATGTTTACTCCTTCACTAATGCCTTGTGAATTTAAATAATTTGTTACACACTGATAAGCAGTTTCTGGTGTGTTATTTTCTTCGCTTAGGTGTGCTAGTACCACTTGCTTAGTTCCAGCTAATGCAAGTTTGGCAACTGCCACCGCACAATCGTCATTGCTAAGATGACCATTAGAGGACAATATCCTAGTTTTTAGTACTGGTGTGTAGTGTGGGTTTGCAATTAACATTGCTTTATCGTGATTACTCTCCAAAATCACCAACTTACTACCAAACAAATGTAATAGCACTTGGTCACTCATATGCCCAAGGTCTGTGGCGTAACTTACTTTTGTATCACCGCAAGCAATGGTGTATCCCACACAACAATCTACATCATGTGGAAGTTTGAAACTTGTTACTTCAAAATCACCAATAACAAATGGCTTATCATCAAATGACATCAATTGTTCTTGTTTCACTTTCTCCAATTTGAGCGCTAATGCTTGTGTGCCATCAATATGACAATAAATTTTTGTGCCATACTTTCTTGCAAATGTGGCAATACCTTTGGTGTGATCGCTATGAACATGTGTATTTAATATTGCATCAATTTGGCTTGGGGCAATATTTAAAGCTTTTAGTTTTAATTCCACTTCGCTACATGTAATACCAAGGTCTATTAAAATTTTTGTATTATCTGTCCATAGTAAAACGCTATTACCTTTACTGCTAGACGCAAGTGTTGTTACTCTCATTTGTGTTTCCTTATTGCAAAACTATTGTAACACAAAAAACTAAAACAATAAAATAAAAAGAGCGCACATATTTTATGTACGTTCTTTTTCGTTTTTATAATTTTACTTTACCTTCTAGCCAACTATTTATGTAAGGCCGCATTTCACGCTTGCTAACTTTTTCTAATGTATCAATAAAATTGTCTGGCGTTACATTGGTAAATTTGTATTTATCAAAATAGGTGGCAAGCACTTTCATCAGTTTATTATACCCTATTACCTGCGAGATATTGTCAAAAAGTAGTGCTCCTTTGACATAAGTTAGATATACATACTCTGCTTCACTCTTATAATCTGCAATATTCCTATTCATGCTAGTATCAATATTTCCAAGAACTTTTGTGTAGATATCTACAAAGGTGTGATAGTTATCCATTGTGGACTGCATGAGCGCATCATAGTTCACACCATAGTTTTCGTTTGCTTTGTAAAACACTGCACACGAATAATCTGTAAGACCTTCATCAAGCCAACCAAATCTATATGCATCACTACCCACAAGGCCATACCACCATTGATGTGCAGTTTCGTACTTCCTGCTGAAATGTTTTTTTCATTTAGTCTCCATCAAAAATCATCATCGACAATTAATCCTTTTCTACGTATAGTAATTGTCTCTGTTTTTCCTAAATAAATGTTAGCCTTCTAATTTAAA
>JAGCSP010000002.1 GCA_017964105.1 Clostridia bacterium
AAATAACCCACGTGGGTTATTTTTGGATATATATTATTCTTCCGCAATGCTCACATGTGATGTAGCCATCAGCATTTAACTTGGATAATCTACTAGTAGGAATATTCATTCTGCAACCGCCACACGCATCTTGTGTTAGTGGAACAAACACTGGGAATACATTTTCTGATTTTAATGTTTTGTATTTTGCTAGCAAAGTTTTATCAACTTTCTTTTCAAGTTCTGCCAATTTTTTCTCTACTTCAGCAATTTTTGGCTCATATGATTTAATTGTTTCGTCAAGTTGTTCTTTTGCTTCTCTATGTTTAATCTTAGCCTTTTTCACATTATTACGTGTAATTTCAAAGTTTTTCAACAATTGTTTTGCGTTTGTGATAATAAAGTTAAGTTTACGCTCTAGCATAAACAAATCACTACTTAGTTTGTTTACTTCGCCAAACATAGCAGTAACCTCTTCTGCACTCATCTTGCCAACATCATTTTTAAGAATATTGTTTACCTGATCTGTTGTTTTGTCATAATTTGCTTTTAGTGTTTCATATTCACTAAGCAATTTGCTAGCATCACTTTCTAATTTGCCAGATTTGTTTTGAGCATCTTTAACGTAACTTGCCATTTGTGCCATCACATTTTTTGCTTCAACATTATCTGCATTCTTTTTTAATTTGTTTAGCTCAATTTCTAATTTTTGATATTCAAGCATTTCTTTCATAACGTATCTCCCCTCTCTAGCGCACTTTTAATAATCTTTAAGTATTTGCGCAATGCCTTTCCTCTTGACTTAGGAACAAGTGTAATCAAATTAGACACTTTGTCATATTCACTTTCAATATATTCTTTGTAATTTGACTTATCTGTATTTTGTCCAAAGTATAATTTCAGTTTTGAATAAGGATGTCTAAATAAATCTTTGTGACATTTAATTATATTATAGTATTTACCATTATCACAAACAAAAATGTCGTCTGTAATATAATATTTATGCTTTATTAGATATTTTTTAAGTAAAACCACATCATGTTGTGGACCAAGTATAAAATCTTTGATGTCTGTTTTATTATTTTTTAGAATTTTAACAATTTCTTGGCCACCCATGCCACAAATTACAACCATCTCTGCAATGGCATATTTATAAATACCATCACACACTACATGATCAAAATTAACATTCATACCATGTAGTAACGTTACTGCTTTATTTAGGCACATTTCACTAATATCTGACACTAGTGCATAATCTATTAATTTGTTTTCAAATAGGTATGCAGTAAGCTTGCCATGGTCGCAACCAACATCTGTGATATTGCGTTTGTCCACAAACGATGCTACCGCTTGTAACCTAGGTGATAATTTTATATTACTCATAAAAATCTTCTAATCGTTTAATTCTATTTGGATGACGAAGTTTTCGAAGAGCTTTTGCTTCTATTTGACGAATACGCTCTCTGGTAACATTAAATTCTTTGCCAACTTCTTCCAATGTTCTTGCATGATTATCGTCTAAACCATAACGAAGACGAATAACTTTTTGCTCACGTGGAGTAAGCGTTTCAATAACTGCTAGTAATTGTGCTTTCAAAATATCTTGTGTGGTGTGGTCAGTTGGTGACAAAATAGAATCATCTTCCACAAAATCGGCAATTTTTGACTCATCTTCTTCACCCACAGGACTTTCCAAACTTACAGGATCTTGTGCAATTTTTTGAATTTCGTTTACGCGTGCTTCGCTTATGCCCATACGCTCAGCAATTTCGCTTGGGCTAGGGTCACGGCCTAATTCTTGCATGAGTTGCTTTGACACACGTGAAAGTTTGTGAATTGTTTCAACCATATGCACAGGAATACGAATTGTACGCGCTTGATCGGCAATAGCACGAGTAATTGCTTGCCTAATCCACCAAGTTGCATATGTACTAAATCTAAATCCCTTGGTAAAATCAAATTTATCTACTGCTGTAAGTAGGCCCAAGTTACCTTCCTGAATCAAATCCAAAAATTGCATTGAACTGCGGTTCACATATTTTTTGGCAATACTTACAACAAGTTTTAAGTTACGCTCGCAAAGTTCTTTCTTTGCTCTTTCGTCGCCATTAAGAATACGCTTTGCAAGTTCAATTTCTTGCTCAGAGGTCAATAGTTGCACTGTACCAATATCTTTAAGATACATTTTTACTGGGTCATCAACTTTTACATTGTTGATGATGTCCATTAAATCTTCATCTTTAATTTCTTCAGTGTCAGACTCTTCAACTACAATACCCTCTTCTTTGAAAGATTTGATAATCTTATCAATTTCTTCCATAGATAGTTCGTGGTCGATAAGTTTGTTACCAATTTCATCTGTGGTAATATAACCATTACGTTTTGCTAAATCTTTTAAAATTTTTATATCTCTTTCTAAATCTTCCATCAATTCACCTATTTCTTCTTTTTTATAAGTTCATTTAATTTTGTCATTAACTGAGCACGTTCTTCATTTGATTGTGCGTTTTTGAATTTTTGTAATAAATCATCTTTTTGCATTTGTGTTTTGCAGTTTACAAGAGTTTTTACACAATCTTTGTAATAATTTGCATTTACATTGCTAGATGGCTCGTAACTAATAAGTTCGCTTATTGCCAAATTGTTTTCTACATCAAACATGCTAAACAATGTGCTAATTATTGGTTTTTCATTTTTTGCATATTGTGATTCGATATATTCATACACTTTTAAATAATCAGGATCAAGTATGCTATCTTTTATATCTTGCGACAATGTGGCAAAATCTTGTTTGTTTAGTAATGCCCACATCACAAAGCGTAGTGCTTTTACATAAGCATTTTCTTTCCTACCGCTATCTTCATCAACTTTCTTTGGCTCAACAATTTCTACTTTAAGTTCTTCTTTGCCGTTATTGTTTTCCAAATCGCTACGCAAAACACGTTTATTGATTCCACTGAGTTGAGAAACTCTATCAATATAAATATCTTGTTCACTATTTGTGCTAAGACTTGCGATAATATTTAAACTTTCAGTAACAAATTTATTCTTTTCTTCAAGCTTGTCCAAATTGTAATCATGAGCATATTTATCTATTAAGTACTCCACCCAATATTTTGCGCCACTAATTACCTTGTAAAATTCATCTTTACCATTAGCATTGATAAATTCATCAGGATCTTGTCCGCCAGGCAAATGGCAGCAGAATACTTGCAAGCCACTTTTTACCAAAATTTCAATACTGCGTAGTGTTGCTTTCACACCTGCGATATCACCATCAAAACACAAAACTACTTTATTGCAGAATCTTCCGAGTTCCTTTGCGTGATATGCTGTAAGTGCTGTGCCCATAGTAGCAACAGCATTGGTAATGCCCGCTTGATACATACTGATAAGATCTATTTGACCTTCTACAATAATAATCTCATTTAGTGCTTGTTGTTGTTTGTGAGATTTGACAATATTTATACCATAAAGAGTTTTTGATTTATCAAATACAATTGTTTGAGATGTGTTTTTATACTTGCCATAATCTGACTTCTCAAGCACCCTTGCACTAAATCCTATAACATTGTTATAAGTGTTTATTATAGGGAAAATTAATCTATTTGCATAGCAATCATAGTACTTACCATTTTTCTCTTCAACGACGCCCGCTTCCACCATTTCTTCTAGTGTGTAACCAAGTGATTTTAGGTGTGATACCACATTGTCCCAACCAAGTGAATAACCAATGGCAAACGCCTTTATTGTAGGTACATTAATCTTACGTTTTGCAAGATAATCACGCGCAACTTGTGCCTTGGAATCATTTAAATTACCAAAGTAATATTTTGCTGCATCTTTAAGAAGTTTGTAACATTTATCTACCTTTTTCTTTTTTAATGCAATGTTTTCATCTTGGGTATATTCTGGCAATTCCATGCCCGCCTTCTCTGCCAAGATTTTGCATGCATCATAAAAATCAATGTTTTCAATTTTTTCTACAAATTTGATAACATCACCTGATGCTCCGCAACCAAAGCAGTGATAATATTGCTCATATTCATTTACAGCAAATGAAGGTGTCTTCTCAAAATGAAAAGGACAACATGCCCACCATGTTTTTCCTTTTTTTTGTAGTGTTACATACTTAGACAAAGTAGTAACAATATCATTATTAAATTTTAATTTATCAATCCACTCAGATGAAAAACCTTTGTCCATAGTGTACCTTATAAATTTTATCTTTAGATTTTGTAAAAAATCCTTACAATAAATTTATACAACGAAAAATTGTTATTTCCTTTTTTTATTTATATAAAAA
>JAGCSP010000069.1 GCA_017964105.1 Clostridia bacterium
GGAATTAACCCTGATGAATGTGTTGCTATTGGTGCAGCAATTCAAGGCGGTGTGCTTACAGGTGACGTAAAAGACGTGTTACTTCTAGACGTAACACCACTTTCCCTTGGTATCGAAACTCTTGGTGGAGTATTTACAAAACTTATTGAACGTAATACCACAATTCCTACCAAAAAGAGCCAAATTTTCAGTACAGCAGCAGATAATCAACCAGGCGTAGATATTCACGTATTGCAAGGTGAAAGAGAATTTGCTAAAGACAATAAGACATTAGGCAGATTCCAACTTAACGATATTCCACCAGCACCACGTGGTGTCCCACAAATCGAAGTAACATTTGATATTGATGCTAATGGTATTGTATCTGTTAGTGCAAAAGATTTGGGTACAGGCAAAAATCAAAGTATTACTATCACTGCAAGTTCTAACTTGGACGAAGAAGCAATCAATAAGGCAGTAAAAGAAGCAGAACAACATGCAGAAGAAGATAAGAAACGCAAAGAATTAGTTGAAACCAAAAACCAAGCAGAAAATCTAGCATTCAGTTTATAGAAGATGCTTAAAGACAGTGGCTACAAAATTAGTGCAGAAGACAAAGAAAAATTTAAAAAAGCAATAGATGAAGCTCGTAAAGAATTTGAAACAGACGATATTGAAAAATTGCGTGCAGCAATTGATAAATTATCAAAAGAAAATGAGCCAATCATCACAAAAATGTATCAACAAGCAGCAGCTGAGGCACAAAGCAAACAAAATGCAAACCCAGATGAAGTAATTGTTGAAGATCCAAAGGACAAAAAAGAAGATAAATAAGGTTAATCATGGCAAAAAAGGATTACTACGAAACTTTAGGGCTAGATAAAAATGCTAGCCCTGATGATATTAAAAGTGCTTACAGAAAGTTAGCAAAAAAATATCATCCCGATCTTAATAAAGACAATCCTGAGGCGGCAGAGAAGTTTAAAGAAGTAAACGAAGCTTACGAAACACTCTCAGACCCACAAAAAAAGTCTAATTACGACCAATTTGGTTCAGCAGAAGGATTTGCTGGTGGTCAAGGCTTTGGCGGTTTTGGTGGTGCAGGATTTGGCGGATTTGAAGATATATTCTCCAATCTTTTCTCGGGCTTTGGTGGTGCAGGTGCATCTAGGACTACCGCACTTCGTGGTGACGATGTTCAAGTAAAAATGACCTTGTCATTCAAAGAAGCAGTGTTTGGTTGTAAAAAAGATATAAATATCACAAGAGTAGAAAATTGTGAACATTGCCATGGCACAGGAGCCAAAGATGGTACCAAATTACATACGTGTAGCACATGTAATGGTACAGGTACAGTAAGATATACCGAAAATACAATGCTTGGCCGTATGATTAGAGAGGGTATTTGTAAATCATGTAATGGCACAGGTAAAATTGTAGATGAAAAGTGTGAGCATTGTAATGGAAATGGTTACAACAAGGTAAATAGCACCATTTCAGTTAATGTTCCAGCAGGTATTGATGATGGCCAAGTACTTACAATGCGTGGTGCTGGTAATGCGGGTATTCGCGGTGGTGCTAGTGGAGATTTGCACATTATTGTTACTGTGCTTCCACACCCAGTACTAGATAGAGATGGTTTTGACCTAAACTTAAAATTGTATGTACCATTTACTACGCTTTTACTTGGTGGAGAAGTAGAAGTGCCTCTCACAGATGGTTACACAATGCTCAAAATTCCAGAACTTACTCAAAGTAACACGGTATTTAAGCTAAAAGGAAAAGGTATTAAGCATCTAAATTCAAACACTTATGGAAATATAATTGTTACAGTAATAGCCGAAACACCTAAGAACTTATCAAAGGAAGAAAAGGCAGCTTTGCAAAAAATTAGTCAAACACAAAGCATAAACAATTATTCTAGATACAAAACATACCTAAAAGATATTCAAAATATTTAAATTAAATCGCACTAAAAGTGGTGCGATTTTTTTATTTATATGTTATAATTTTTGTGTTATGAAAAGATTTTTAGTAGACAAAATTGACGGTAATAATGTTACTCTTACAGGGGCAGAACACAATCATTTACACAATGTACTTCGTCTCACCGAAGGTACAGAAGTAATACTTAATGCAGGTGATGGTTTTGACTACCATGCAAAAATAACAAAAACCACCAAAAGTAGCACAGAATTAGTTATTTTGAATAGTACTAAAAATTTGGCAGATCCAAAGGTTTCTGTCACGCTTTTTCAAGCCCTTACAAAGAGTGATAATATGAGTCTTATTGTACAAAAATGCACAGAACTTGGCGTTAGCAAATTAGTGCCATTTGAAAGTAAATTTATTACTGCAAAAGATAAGAATGGTAAAGCAGACAAATTGCAACTTGTTGCAAATCAATCTACCAAGCAATGCCGTCGCAGTGTACCTTTGCTTGTGGGACAAACGCTCAAATTTAATCAAATGGTAAGTAAACTTAAAGATTATGACTTAGTTATATTTGCTAACGAGTGTGAAAAAACAATGCCATTAAATTGCGATATTTCTAAATATAAAAACATTGCAATTATTGTTGGTAGTGAAGGTGGTTTCGATAAAGATGAAATAAATGCAATAGTTAATGCTGGTGGCAAATCTGTTACCCTTGGTAACAGAATACTTCGTGCAGAAACAGCTGCCATATCACTTTGTGCAGTTGTAATGTATTTAATGGGAGAGTGGAATTATGAAAATTAGTATTCTTACTCTTGGTTGCAAATTAAATAAATATGAAAGTGATTGCATGGCAAATATTTTGTCTAATGCTGGCAATGAAGTTGTTAGCAATTTGGAATATGCC
>JAGCSP010000070.1 GCA_017964105.1 Clostridia bacterium
AAAATTAAAAATCATGATAGAAAAGAAGTGTATTATAGCACTACTATGCCAAAAGATGTGAATAGAACAAAATTGTTACTACTCACACTTTTACTAGGTTATTTGGGCGTTGGCAGCTATTATGTAGGTAGATATGGTAAAGGTTTGTATAGCACACTAAGTTGGGTTATTTATCTTCCATTTGCCATTACAAATGCAGTGTTAAATGGTCAATCGAAAGCATTTAAGCTACTTAGTGAAATATTTGCAGTATTTGTAATGATTGCAATAGTGTTGTGGGTAGCGGATACAATTGCCGTTATCGCAAAGATTTACAAAATGCCTGTCGTATTAGGGGAGAAGAAAAAGAAATGAGCAAAAAAGTAGTTGTTGGCATGAGTGGTGGAGTAGATAGCTCTGTTGCAGCAGCATTACTTAAAGAGCAAGGATATGATGTAATTGGCTTATTTATGCTCAACTGGGAAGAATCAGATGAAAATGGTGCATGTAGTGCAGTAACTGACTATGAAGATGTAAAGCGAGTATGTAATAACATTGGCATACCATATTACACAGTGAACTTTGCTCAAGATTATATGGATAGAGTATTTAAGTATTTTTTGAAAGAGTATGAGGCAGGCAGAACTCCTAATCCAGATGTATTATGCAATAGAGAGATTAAATTTGGTCCTTTTTTGGAATATGCCAAAATGCTTGGTGCAGATTATATTGCTACAGGCCATTATGCTAAAATTACACATGAAGATGGCGTACATAGATTGCTTAAAGCAGTGGATACAAACAAAGACCAAACATATTTTTTAAATCAACTTACCCAAGAACAATTAGAATGTGTGTTGTTTCCACTTGGTGATATGGAAAAGCCAGAAGTACGCAAAATTGCAGAAAAATACAATTTGAGCACAGCACACAAAAAAGATAGTACAGGTATTTGCTTTATTGGAGAACGTAAGTTTAGAGAGTTTTTATCAAAATATTTACCCGCAAAAAAAGGTGATATTATAGATATTGATTCGGGCAAAGTAGTTGGGAAGCATAATGGTGCTATGTATTATACACTTGGTCAACGTAAAGGACTAAATATTGGTGGCTATGCTGGTGGAAATGGTGAACGATGGTTTGTGATAGATAAGGATATTAAGAAAAATATATTATATGTGTCACAAGGCGAAGATGACAAGTTATTTACTGATGGTCTATTTGCAAAAGAAATAAATTGGATTCCTTCCACACCAGAAAATAAAGAATTTGATTGCTATGCAAAGTTTAGATATCGTCAACCAGATCAAAAAGTGCATGTAATAGTAAAAGGCAATTCAGAAGCAGAGGTTAAGTTTTATGAAAAACAACGTGCAGTAACACCTGGCCAATATGTTGTATTTTACACAGATACAGATTGTCTTGGTGGTGGCGTAATTGATAGCACTTATAAGAATTAAAAAAAGACAGCATAATTGCTGTCTTTTTATTTATTATCTAAGTACGCATTTTCCGCCAAATTTTGCTTTTTTACCAAGCTCTTCTTCAATACGAAGTAATTGATTGTATTTAGCAACTCTATCTGTTCTGCAAGGAGCCCCAGTTTTGATTTGGCCAAGATTCAATCCAACTGCAATATCTGCAATTGTTGTATCTTCTGTTTCGCCTGATCTGTGAGAAATAACCGTTTTGTATCCTGCCTTATGAGCAATTTTGATAGCTTCAATTGTTTCGGTGTAACTACCAATTTGGTTCACTTTGATAAGTATTGCATTAGCAACGCCAAGTTTGAGGCCCTTTTTCAATCTTTCTGGATTTGTTACAAATAAGTCATCTCCAACAAGTTGAACTTTGTCGCCAATAGCATCTGTAAGCATTTTCCATGATTCCCAATCTTCTTCGGATAGGGCATCTTCCAAAGATACAATAGGATATTTTGCACACATCTTTTCCCAATATTCCACCATTTCTTTTGCAGTCTATTCTTTACCTGTTTTCCAGAAAGAATAATTACCTTCATGACCAATTTTCTTTGCTTCGTCATACATTTCTGTTGCAGTAGCATCAATTGCAAATGCAAAATCTTTTCCGAGTGTATATCCTGCTTTTTCTACTGCTTTACACAAATATTTAAGTGCGTCTTCATCATCTTTTAGGTTTGGTGCGAAGCCACCTTCGTCGCCCACACCACATGCAAGACCGTCTGCTTTAAGAACGCCTTTCAATGTGTGATATACTGTTGCACACCAACGCAAACCTTCTGCGAAACTTTTTGCACCAATAGGCATAATCATAAACTCTTGCACGTTTACTGAGTTGTCTGCATGTTTACCGCCATTAAGAACATTCATCATGGGAACAGGTAGTGTGGTGCCTTTACCAATGTATGTGTGTAATGAAACCCCTTTACCAATCGCACTTGCTTTAAGTGCAGCAAGTGATACGCCAAGAATTGCATTTGCACCAAATTTACCTTTATTAGGTGTTCCATCCAATTTAATCATTAATTCATCAATACCTTTTTGGTCAGTTACTTCATGACCTTTTAGGGCTTTTGCGATTTCTTTATTTACGTGGCCAACTGCCTTTTCCACAGATTTACCAAGATAATTTGATTTATCGCCATCACGTAGTTCTACTGCTTCAAATGAACCCGTACTTGCGCCACTAGGCACACTTGCACGTGCCATATGCCCGCCTGCTACCAAGTCAACTTCCACAGTTGGATTACCACGGCTATCCAATATTTGTCTTGCTTTAATGCTTTCAATTTTCATAAGATAAACTCCTTATATTCTTTTGATATAAGTATTATATCAAAAATGTGTAAAATAATAAAACATTTATGGTGGGTGAAAGTGTTATTTTATACATTTTACAACATATTTTAATTTTGATATAATATAGACATGAAAAGTGTGGCGAAAGATGCAAACATTTTAATAGAAATAAAGAAAAGTAAATTTTATGCATATGTTTATTATGTGGAAAATGAATTAGATGTGAAAATGCACATAGATGAGTTAAAGCATAAATTTAGCGATGCAACGCACATATGTTGGGCATATGTATTATCTTCGCCAAGAATGGAAAAGGCATGTGATGATGGTGAACCAGATGGTACAGCAGGCAGGCCAATTCTTGAAGTTATTAAAAAAAGAGAATTGGAAAATATTTTTGTTGCAGTTGTTAGATATTTTGGTGGTGTCAAGCTTGGTGCGGGTGGGCTTACTCGTGCATATTCTGGTAGTGCTGCAAGCATAATAGATGCATGTGGAATTGATGAATATGAATTGGCGTATTTTTATGATGAACACATAAGTATTTCAAATAGTAAAAACTATTTAAATATGTTGGAAAGCAATGGTGTTACTATCACTAACATTGAGTATGGACAAGATGTACACATTAAGTATTATTCATTTACTAAGCTAAATGATAATTATATTGAATGCAAATTGTTTTGTAGAGGTGAGAAATGAAAATAACAAAAGTAGAAGTTCAAGCAAAAGACAAGACAAGAGTAAATGTGTATGCAGATGATAATTTTTTTGCTGGTATTGATATGGATACATGTGTAAAAAATGGTATTAAGGCAGGCAAGGAATTTAACGAAGTAGAATTAAGTAAAGTTATCTTTGAAAGTGAATGTCAGCGTGCAATGGGAAAAGCAGCCAAGTATATGACAAAAGCATTAAAGACAACCAAGCAAATAAAAGATTATCTAAAAACCAAAGGTTATGAAAGTCAAGTAATTGATTATTGTGTAAATAAGCTTGGAGAGTATAATTACCTGGATGATGAGGCATATGTAAAAGCATATATCAAAGATAAGGGTACATCATGTGGAGTGCATAAATTGCGTGCTGGTTTAACTAAAAAAGGCATTAGTAGTAAATTGCTTGATGAGGTATTTGAAAACTATGAATCAAATCTAGATGATATAAGAAAACTTGCAATAAAGAAATTAGCAAATAAACCTAGAACATATGAGAATTTGTCAAAAACATTTGCATTTTTGTCAAATCGTGGCTTTGAATATGATGATATTAAGAAAGTAATAAATGAATTAAGGGAGAATGATGATGAGAGTTGGGATTGATTTGGTAGAAGTAAATAGGTTTGTAAAGATGGCCGAGCAAAAGAATACGCTTGGTAAAGTGTTTAGCGAATATGAAATTGAACACATTGGTAAAGCTGCTCATACACTTCCACGTATGGCAGGATTGTATGCGGCAAAAGAAGCAGTGGTAAAGGCACTTGGTATTGGGCTATTTGGTGGCCTCGTATTAAATGAAATTGAAATTCGCCACGATGACAATGGTAGGCCATATCTTAATGTGACAGATAAGATTAAAGAATTATTTTCAAAGTATGGCGTAAGCAAAGCTGATGTAAGCATATCTCACACGGATTCACTTGCCACAGCAATTTGCATTTTGGAGTAATAATATATTTTGTTTTGCACAAGGTAAATCTATAACGCATGCGGTTATGGATTTATTTTTTGTTTTGGAGGTAAAACAATGTCGTATTTTGATAAGTATAGTTTAGATTTATTGGAGCAAGTAAATAATAATCATAAGCACATTTGTGTGAGAGAAAATCATACAATGAGTGTAGATAAGTTGCAACTACAAGATTATGATTATAGTGATATAGATATTTTTGACGATGTGGCACTTATCGATTTGGAAAAATACGAACAATGGTTGAGTCGCAAGAAATAAAACGTGGGGATTTGTATTATGCAGATTTAAGTCCTGTGGTGGGTAGTGAGCAAGGTGGCATTCGCCCTGTGCTAATTATTCAAAACGATGTGGGTAATAAATATTCCCCAACAGTTATTGCAGCAGCAATAACAAGCAAAATTAATAAAGCACGCATTCCTACACATATAGAATTAAAATCTGATGTTTATGGGTTGCCAAAAGATAGTGTAGTGTTATTAGAACAACTACGCACATTAGATAAGCGAAGATTGACAGAAAAAATTGGCAAATTGGATGCGCTTGCTATGGCAAATGTGGATACTGCATTGCTCATTTCTTTGGGCTTTTCAATGTGAAAAAGATAAAGTTGAATATGATATTCAACTTTTTTTATTTTTTATAAACTAAACTAAATACAAAAGTCTAACAAAATGTTATACTTATTTCTAAAGAAATTGGGTATTGACATAGTATATATTTAGTGTTAGAATATATTTGTAAAATTTATGTATTGAGTACCAAGGGAGGTAAACAACAATGGCAGAAACCAAAATTACAAAAGCAGAAATGATTAGAATAATCAATGAAGCAGGGGCATTGGGTAATAATGGCAGACCTGATGCAGAAGAAATGGCTGAAATTGAAGAATTATTCTGGAATCATGATGAGAAAGGGAATAGAACCACATATAAATTCTCAGTTTACAATGCCGATGGTACAATAAACGAAGAAGAGACCCAAAAGCTTAAAGATGCTACATTTGAAGCATGGTACAACTATTATGTGGAGAGCAAAGCAACTGCATATTATTTGAAAAAAGCATACACAAAATTAAATGTTGAAGATTTATCTGGTAATGAAACAGAATTTCTTGCGGGTAAAGATGTTATTAAAAATAAGCATGCAGCAAGCCAAGCTCAAGCTTTACTTAAATATGTTGTAGAAGCAGAAGACTATGAAGCATTTGCAAGCAATGGCATTATTAGACCAATGACAAAAGCAGTAACTAAATCATGTTTTGATGCCTCTGTTTCAGGTAAAAAATGGAACTCAGAATTTAGCGTTGATGATGTGTTAGAAATGGCAGCTGCAATTTCAAATATTCAATACAACGCAAAGATTGTAGAAATAGTAAACAAGAATTGTGAAAAATTCTGCGATGTATTTGATTGTGCTGATAAAGTATTATCTGTTAAAGATACCAATTGGGCACAATCTTCAGACGTAGTAAGTTTAGTAAAATGCATGAGCGAAGAGAAAACCCAAGAAGGTGGCAAAAAAACATTTTATGGCATGATTACTGAATTTGCAAGATTAACAGGCAGACCAAAAACACGTAGTGATAATAGTGCTAAGACATATTTTTTGGCATTTAGAACAAATTATCTTGTAAATGAAAGTGTTATTACTACTACTGCAGATTTGGATAAAGCAATTAGCGGGTTAAAAGAATACACTGAGCTATACGCAGAAGCAGTAAAAGCTATAGAATACGCAAAAACTCTTTCATATTCAGATGAAGTAAAGGCAAATGTTATCAAGGTTATTGAAGATTATGCAAATGTAAAATATGTTTACAATGGCCCATACCTACAAAGACTAGAACGCATTCGTGATATTGTAGATTCATTTGAAACATTTAACGGAATTTTAAGTACCACATTACCTAAAGACAAAGCATTTGAATTAATTACAAAAGATTTGGAAAGTGGTGATTTAACAAAACAAGTAAGATTGTTATCATATAAAGCTGTTGGTTATTTATTTGATACAGAAGATGTTGAAAAAGCAAAAGAAATTGAAGCATTGCTTGAAAGATTACAATTATTAAATAAGTCAAAAGGCTCTGATGTAACAAAATTAGATCCTAAGAGCGCAGATTATCTTGCAAAAGTAAGTTCAACACTTGTAGATGAATCTAATTCAAAATCTTGGAAATCTGAAGTAAAAGTAATCATTGCAGAACTATCAAAACTTACAACAATAGAAAAAGAAGTGATAAAGGAAGAACCCGTAGTGATAAAGGAAGAACCTGTAGAAGTAAAAAAAGAAGAACCTGTAAAAGTTCTAAGAGAAGGTAAAAAAGTTGTTGCTCCTGCAATTACACCAGAAATTTTAGTAACATCACAAAAACGTGTATCTAATGGCAAATATCACTATGTATGGCCATGGGGCAAAGGTGTAAAAGTTGCTTATGTGGAAGATACATTCCGTGCAGGACACAAGGAAATTAGTTCATTGTACAAAACATTAGAAGACGTAAGTAAAAAAGTGGAAGGAATGAATTTTGATTACCCAGATGCAGCAAAAGGTGCACAAATTTCTATCAAAGGCAAAACAAAAGATATGCGAATCATTTTGGAATCAGTACACAGTATTGGATTTAAAAATGATCCTGCATTTAAGGAACAAGGCATTCAAACTTATCTAAATAAGTATGAAGGCGAAATTGTTGATAAGTATAGATACAAAGGTTTGCATACAAAACTTGGTTATTACAGTGAAAGAATGCAAGAATATGCAGCTGAAGAGAAACTTGGCGAAATACTCCTTGGCATTGTAAGCGGCGAAGTAACTGATGTAAAATTATCTAAAGAACAATTTGATAGATTGCCAAAAGATGTTCAATCTTTAGCAGAAGATGGTTATCTACATGTAGAAGGTCAATTATTTACTGGTGACAAAGAATATACTGCAGAAGATAAACAATTATACAGAACAACTGTTGAGGTATTTAAAGCAGTGTTTGCAGACCTTGATGCACTTGAAAAAGGTGAAGGTCCAGCAAAAGAAGATGATTTAATAAAATAATTAATTTATGCACAGCATTTATGCTGTGCATTTTTTTGTCGTAACTAGCATTACATTGCAATAAATTAATTGCTTAATTATTTTAAAATAATTATACTAGTTATAGAAATAATAAAAGGATAGATAAATGGACAACGAATTTCACGTATTTGGATTTAAATTTAAATGGCGAAATACTTTGATCACTCTTGGTATAGCAGCTGCTGTGCTAATAGTGCTACTTCTTATAGATATGTACCTAATGCCAATTAGTTGGTATGGTGTAATTATAGGTACTGCTTTTTTGGTGGCGCTATTGCTTGCGACACAAACATTTCCATTGCGAAATTTACCTAGTGATTATCCATATGATTTAGTGTGGTGGGTATTTCCACTTTCAATTATATTTGCAAGGGCATATTATGTCGTGAATTCATTAAGTGAATTCCATTCGTTTTATGATGTGATAGCAGTGTGGAATGGTGGTCTTGCAATTTTTGGTGGCATAATAGGTGGAATTATTGCAATACTTATTTGTTCAAAGATTAAAAAGCACAATGCAATAGATACCGCAGATTGCATTGCACCATTACTACTACTTGCTCAAAGTATTGGCAGATGGGGGAATTTTGTAAATCAAGAAGTATTTGGAAAAGAAGTTGTGTCCAAAGCATGGCAATGGTTTCCATTTGCAGTGCACATTGAAAATGGAGCATTTAGTGGCTGGTTCCTCGCAACATTCTTTTATGAAAGTATAATTAATTTGGCCGGATTCTTTATATTGATGACAATACTTAGAAAAGTAAATCTTCGTGGATTTGCAACATGCTGCTATTTAATATATGAAGGATTTATAAGATATTTCTTAGAAAGTCTTAGAGTGCCAGAATATATATTATATATTCCAGGGACAAAATTCCCTGTATCACAAGCAGTTAGTTTGGGAATGATATTTGTAGGTATTGTGGGAATAGTAATAATTACTATTATCCGAAACAAAAAGAATGCAAAAAATAACCAAACTGTTAATACTTAATATCATTATAGTTGCAATGTATATCACGATTTACGCTATATTTTTTGACAAACTATATATATATTCAGACGTATTATTGTTATCTTGCGTAGTAATTTCGATGCTTGCAAGAGTTGTTATACTTAGGAGTATAAGTATTTTTGTTATTTCATTTGTGATATTTATAATTTGTGATATAATTATTGCGTTTAAATTTTTTTGAGGTAAAACAATGGCAAAATTTGATATTGACAAGAAAGGTTATAATCCAGAGCAAGTTGACGAATTTATCAAAGCTCTTACATTAAAATATGAAGAAAAGCTATCCGAGCAAAAGGATAGAGTGTTTTCTATGCGTAATGAAGTAAGAGTGCTTCAAGAACGTGTGGATATGTATCAAACAAAAGATAAACAAATATCCAAAGCGCTTGTGTATGCAGTGGAAAAGGCAGATCAGATAGAAGCCAGTGCACGCAAACTATATGAACTAGAACTAAAAAGAATTAGTATCCTTTATGCTAAATGGCAAGAAATTGTTGCAAGCATTGAAGAGCACTATGGTACCACAAATGGAGTGGAAAGTGTAGATACGCTAATTGAAGAATTTAAAGAGGGTCTACGCAGTATTTGCGAGCAAAACAATAAGATTGCATCATCTAGTGTAAAACAAGACATTAAAAACAATAGTGACAGCTATATAAAGAACTTGTTAAATAAAATGGACTATGTAATTAATTCAAAACCAAAGCAAGAAAACCCTGTACCTACTCCAAAAATAAGAAAAGCAAAATCTACAAGCATTGATAGTGTGCATGAGCATGAAACTGCAAGAATTCAATCAATTGGTGGAAGATTGCAAAGTTTGAATGTTAAGGCAGGAAGTACTAAAGAAAAGAGTGTAGGCAACGCAGAAAGATATTTGAGCGATGATGTGGATGTAGAACTAAATAACTATGGTAAGAATTTTGCTAGAAACAAAGCAAATACACTTGCTCCAAATGACACTGGATTTGATATTCAAGATGCCCTAAATCCAAAAGAAGATTTAGAAGAGATAATGAAGGCTTTTGATTTCTTTGCACATAAAAAATAAATATACTCAAGTATTGATAAATAATAACAATATAATATACGTGTACGCACGCGCACGCGACGGTATAACAAAAAATGACATGTTTTAATGTCATTTTTTTGTATTTTACGCAAAATAATCTTTGGTTAAAATAACCAAATTTTACGAAACACCGGGGTGTGTGTTAGTGGAAAAAATGAAAAATATAAAAGTTTTTAAAAATTTTTTGAAAAAAGTGTTGACTTGCTATTTCTATTGTAGTAAACTATGCGTGTTGCAACCAAAAATTTTGGTTTTTGCAACATGTACTATAACAATTAAATAGTGATAGACGAATTAAAACTTTGTTAATTTACAATGAGTTAATAATTTAGGCTATACGAACTTATAACGCAAGTAGTTTGTATGAGCTATGGATAAAAACATAAGAGTTTGATCCTGGCTCAGGACG
>JAGCSP010000071.1 GCA_017964105.1 Clostridia bacterium
GACGAAGAGGATGAGGAAGTAAGCGAAGAAGAAGAGGACTTTGACGACCTTGACTTAGATGCTTTGGATGAAGATGAAGACGATGAGGAAGACGAAGAAGATTATCACGACGATGAGGAAGACGAGGAAGATTTTTAATTAAATATACTTAAAATAAATATATCACTCTAGATTTTAGGGTGATATTTTTTTGTGCAAATGAATATGCTTTTATATAAATATTTTTAAAAGCGAGGTAAGCATGGCATCAAATCAATTAACTGCTCTAAAAGAAAAAATGTATGACATAAAAGATCAAGTTGTTCATTTTAAGGTAAACAAAGGAAGAAATAAAATTGTTACATTTAAGGGCAAAGTGGTTGGCGTGTATCCTGGTATGTTTATGATTCAACCATTAGAAGATATTGATTTAGATAGATTTAGTTATAGTTATTTTGATTATTTATGTGGCGACATTAAGATAATTGATAAATAATATTTTAAAAATTAGTCATATTGTGCTTAATTGGTGCGTAATTATATACCAAGCATGTATGGGGGTAAAAAAATGACATTCGAACCAAATTATGAAAAAATTAGTGCTGCAGACAGAGTATTCGCAGGATCTTCACAAAGTGTTGTGGAATTTAAGCTTCCACAAGCAGATGGTGGTGATGTTGCAAGAGTGCTTTGTGCAGGCGCACAAGTATATTTGTCTTCTACTACACTAGAACAAAAAAATGTAAACTATTCAGGTGTAGTTAGAACACAAGTACATTATGTGACAGAAAATGGAACAATTGGCAGTGCAGATTATTCCACACCATTTAGTGATAAACTTATTCTTGATACAGAATATGAAAATGCCACACCAGTTGTATTATCACAAGTGGTAGATACAAAAACAAATGTTACTAATGGAGAAATTAGAGTTACACTTATTGTGGAAAGCAGTGTGGATTTAATTGTAACAACTGACACAAACGCCTTAGTAGGTGTAGCAAGTGATAGTGTAATGACAAAGAGCGTAACCACAAAATATGTGTCATATGCAGGACTCACCACTGAGCAAATGGACAACACATTTGATATTCAATTAAAAGACAGTGTATCACAAGTATTGGGTGTGTGTGCAAATGCTTATATTAAAAAAGTAACACCATTTAATAACTATGCCAAAGTTGATGGCGGCATAGATATGGATATTACATATCTTGATAATGAACAAATTCCACAAGTGCATACATATCACACATGTGTAGATTATTCGCATGAAACAACATTTGAAGGTATTACACAAAATAGTTCAATTATGTCGTATGCAATGATAAAGGCAGAAGATATGCGCTTTACCACAAATATTGACAAAGATATTACAGTTGTTAGTGCGTTTATACCAGTGATGTATCGTGGCTATGTGTTCAACGAAAAAGAAACAGAAGTTGTGTCTGATTTATTTTCTACAACTAATTATCTAACAACTAGTACTCAAAGCGTCGTAACACTTGATAATATTCTAAATTTGTATTGCACTGAAAAACTAGATGGTAATTTATCTTTGGACGATTCTAGACCATTTATTGACGAATTTATTGGCGTATCATGTGCAAGGGCAGTTGTAAATAATTCTTTTGTTGCTGATGGTGAATTAACAGTAGAAGGTTTAGCAGATGTTTGCACATTATACTTAAACAAAGAATCAAATAGTATAAATAATGCAAACGTACAAATTCCATTCTCAGTAGTGCTCAGTGGCGAATATGCTAATGGTACAAAAGCTAGCGTAGAAGTTGCCTTTGGCGACATTGACGCACGCAGCAGACGTGGCAAAGAAATTGACGTAAGTGGCACATTATACGTGTATGCAAATACATATGGTGATGAGACTGCGGGTGTAATTACATCTGTTCAAATAGATGACGAAATTCCAGAAAGCGAATGTGCTTTGTCAATAGTTGTAGCAAAAGATGGCGAAGATTTATGGGATATTGCAAAACGCGAATATGTAAGCCCAGATATGATTGCCGAGCAAAATCCAAATCTTGATTTACCATTGCATGATGGCGATAGAGTAGTTATATATCGTCAACACGTTGCAGAATTTTAAAAGTAAAATTCTTTTACCCACATAAAAAAGCTTCATTAATCGTAAGTGAAGCTTTTTTGGTTGTTTAACATTTGTTTTTTGTAATATTTTGTGAAAAATTAAAGAAAATAAAACTCAGGAGGGAATTTTAAGTTTATTACATATTAATCGTGTAAATATTTTTGATACTAGCAGGTGATAGATATGAAACGATTGATTTGTATTTTATTATTAGTTTGTACATTAGTTACACTATATGGTTGTGCCAAAAGTAATGAGCAATATTTAAGGATACATATTAGAGCAAATAGCAATAGCGAAATTGATCAAAACATTAAATACAAAGTAAAAGACATTGTGGTTACGTATCTTACGCCACTTGTAAAGCGATGTGATAGTATTGAAAGCGTGAAAAATGTAATTGAAGATAATCACGACAACATTACTACAATTATTGATAGCTACCTATATGATAATGGTTTTGGTTACAAAAGTAGTGTAACAATTAATAATGAGTTTTTTCCAACAAGGACATATGATAATTTAACATTGCAAGCAGATTATTATGATGCCATAATTATAAACCTTGGTGAAGGCAAAGGGAATAATTGGTGGTGTGTGGTGTATCCGCCATTATGTTTTACTGGAAATAATGTTGTGTACAAGAGTAAAATAGTAGAACTTATAAATAAATACTTATGAAAACTAAAAAATACTTAAAAATTTCAGTAATTATTTTGATGATGTGTATGCTTTTGTTTAGCGTGATGCTTGTGCAAAACAAAAAAAGTGTGCATGCGGATGTGGCGCGTACACGTGAGATTCAAACAAGACTTGCAAATTATGGATATTATTCTGGCGAAATAAATGGCTGGTTTGATGACGCAACAGTTGGTGCAATAAAGCGATTTCAAGCAAACAATGGTCTAAATGTTACAGGTGCCGTGGATGGCGCTACTGCTGAGGCGCTAGGAATATATATGAGTAAACAAGAGAACTATGACTTGTATTTGCTAGCAAAGTGCATTCATGCCGAAGCAAGAGGCGAAAGTTACCTTGGGAAGGTGGCAGTAGGTGCTGTGATATTGAATAGGGTTGCAAGTGCAGATTTTCCAAATACTGTGTATGGAGTAATATATCAACCATGGGCATTTACTTGCACAGAAGATGGTCAAATTAATTTAGAGCCAGATAGGGCTTCTTATCAAGCTGCCCAAGATGCGCTAAATGGTTGGGACCCAACATATGGATGCATATATTACTACAATCCAAAAACTGCTACTAGTAGTTGGATTTGGTCTAGAGAAGTTGTAACTACTATTGGTGACCATGTGTTTTGTGTGTAAGGGGGATAACGATGACGAAAAAGGGATATGTAATAATAGGTGTAATATCAGCATTAGGAGCAATACTTTTTGCACTTTTAATTTACTTTATGTCTATGACAGGAACATATAAAACACAGCTAGAAAACAATTATAGGCGCGCATTTTATGAATTAAGTAATAATTTGCAAAGCATTGAACTAGACCTTAGTAAATTGGTGGCAACGAATGATTCATCTATTCAGCGTGATATTTTAAATGAAATTTATCAAATTTCCAATACGGCAAATGGCAATCTTAGTGCGTTGCCAGTGGCAAATGAAAAAATAAAAAATATAAATAGATATTTAAATACTCTTGGTGGTTATAGTTTTAGTTTGCTAGAAGATATAAATAATGGTGGAAAACTAGATAAAAGCCAGTTGGAGAATATTACATGGTTACACAAATCAAGCAAAATTGCCAATTATGATATAAAAGAGTTTATAAATACAAAAAGTTTTGATAATAGCATTGTGGAAAATGTGAAATATTCAGATGGAGATAGTAGTGGTTATGATGCAGGACTAACCAATGTAAATAGTGCAAATTCCACAATGCCAACACTAATTTACGATGGTCCATTTTCTGATAGTGTGGTGAATAAAAAAATTAAAGGCCTTAGTGGCGATATAATTAGTGTTGATAATGCATATGAAATTGTGCAAGATGTATTTACATATTTTGATAATTACAGTATTACTTATGTGGGAGATACAGACGGCAAGTTTGCTACGTACAATTTTGAATTGCAAGCAGATAGTTACAAATTGTATGTACAAATTACTAAACTTGGTGGATTTATACTATCTGTAAATAATTTTGATAATATTTATATTAGTCCAAAATTAGATAATGATAGTGCGCAAATACTTGCAGAAAATTATCTTACTTTAATAGGTTTCAAAAACATGCAATGCGTGTGGACACAAGACATGGATAATGTAGCGTATTTCAATTTTGCATATTTTAAAGATGATGTAGTATATTACCCAGATTTAATAAAAGTAAAAGTAGATAAGGGCTTGGAAAAAGTAATTGGAATGGATGCGTCAAATTATGCATACAATCATACTAGTAGAGATAAATATGTTCAAAATATATCAATAGAAGATGCCAAAAATAATTTAAGCCCAGTTTTAACTGTGAAAAGTGTACAAAAATGCGTAATACCAAACAAATGGGTTGGCGAGAGTGATGCATATCAATTTGAGTGCACATGGCAAGAATATACATATTTTGTTTATCTATCCTCAGATACAGGTAAAGAATTAAATATTGTAAGACTTGTGGACACCACAAGTGGCGAACTTACTCAATAAAAAGAAGGCAGAAGCCTTCTTTTATTGTTTGTCGAATATATTTGGAAATAACTATTTTTGTACAAAAACTTTACAATTGTGCAAATAATATATATAATATTTGTTATAATAAAGGAGTATATTATGGACGCAAGTAAAATAGATATAGAAAAACTTGATAAATTAAGAATACATGAGCTGCGTGATGTTGCTCGTCAACTTGGTGTAAAATCCCCAACTTCACTTACTAAGGGTAGAATCATAGAAGAAGTTCGCTTAATTGTGTCTGGTGACAAAGATCCATATTATAACACACACAGACAAGGTCGCCCTACAAAAGCAGAGACAATTGATTTTACTGATTTTACTGCTGCAACAACTCCACTAGTGGACGCCCTCACTAAGCCATGGCAAGTGGAAAGTGTAACACCTTCATATGTGCTTAAATGTAATGAATTTGAATTTACTAAATCATTGCCAACGGATAGGATGGTTATGGGTCATGTGGATATTCATCCAGACGGATATGGACTTGTTAGAAAAAGTGGATTTATGCCATCAAACATGGATACATTCATTCCATCTGCGTTAGTTATAAAATATAATCTTGTAAGTGGCATGTATATTACAGGTGTTGAGCGCTTTGTAGCAAATGGTAAGCCATATGCCCTAATTGCAATTGAAAGTAGAGAAGTGCCAGATGGCGATTACAACAAATTGAGTGGTGGCCCACTTGGCAAAAAGATTTATTCCTATTTAAATATTGACGTGCTTAGTGGCGGTAGATATTTTATTCAAAATGAGAATAGTAAAGATTTATTTGTTAATGCCTATGCTATTGCTCAGTCAGTGGCAAAAACAAATAGCGACGTGCTAACAAAAGTTATATTTACTAAATCATTACCAGAAAGATTGCCAGCAGATAATGGTAGTGTGGAGGTGTTAGATATCCCATTTGACACAGAAGATAGAAATTTAATTAATTGTGTTAACTTATTTTTGGCAAAAGCAAAGCTTGATGCGCTTAATAAACATGTAGTAATAGTCCTTACAGGACTATCGGAAATTGCGAAGGCATATAACAACGTGTTAAACGGCGAAAATGGCACCAAAATCAACCCATCCACATCAAATAAGGTAAATGCTATACTTGCAAGTGCAAAGAGTATTAAAGGTTCAAGTTGTGGCATTACACTAATATGCGTAGACAATATGCGTGTGTCAGATGAAATGAAGCAAATGTTTGAATATGATGTGATGGATAATTTCTCTAATTAATACAAAAAAATACACTCGATTTTCGAGTGTATTTTTTGTTTATTTAAATCTAGTGTGTCTACGAAGAATTATAAACACTACTACGCCTGCTGCAAGTAATACGCTACCAATGATTATAATAATCTTTGCACTAGCATTTAGCGGTACAGATTTAATAATCTTGTAACTTACAACTAATCTATCAAATGCATCATATACTTGTACATAATATGTACCAGCATTTTCTTTTGTGCCTTGAATTGTTACGTTGCTAATTGTATCTGCATTTGCAGCAGTAATTACATCATTATATAATGTTACGCCATTACGTGTAATTACAACTCTTGCATTACCAATTTGCTCATATATAATATGGCTATTGTATTGCAATGTTACGGCTTTGCTTGTGCTTGTGCCGTATGTGTAATTTACAGGCAATATTGTAGGTGTTTCTTCGTTAATCCAAATCTTGAAGTTAAAGTCGTATGAAATTGCAGATTCTTCAAAGAAGTAGGACATATAAATTGTAAATAATCCGCTACCAGTATCTGCCACAGATAACCACAAACTATATGGATCTGTGAATCTATCCGTGATATCTGCACTATTTAGATATACTGCCTTTAAAGTAAATCCATACGATGCAGGAATACTGAATGATAAGTGAGCCACATCTTCGAATGTAATTACAAAGCTGTATGTTGTAACTCTTTGTACTCCACGAATTGTTGTGGTCATGGTCACTGTGTAGAATCCACTTTCAGTGAATCTGTATGTTCTATCTGCTGCGCTTGGACTATAATCTTTGCCATTGCGTAGGGCAGTTACTGTAACATCAGTATCATATAAACTTGTTTTTAAGTAACTAATAATAGTTAAATCTACTGTGGAGTTATATACTCTATTTTGAATTGGCATCTCGTCATTTACTCTGTAAATGATATCATTTAGTAAGTAAATATCAAGAATTGTGCTTGTTCCAAATGTTTGAGTATTTCCAGCAATATCTGTAACTACAAATGAATGTAATCCTGCACGTGCAAATTCAAATTTGATATTGCTATCGTTATTTGTCCAAATTGTACGTACATATTCTGTATTGTAGTAGTAATCAATGCTAATATAGTTACCTTCAAATTGGTTATATGCATTTGCTCTAATTGTTACTTTTTGTACTTTTTCACCAAGAGAGTTTACTGTAATAAACTCTTGTGCAGTAGCTGGTGTGTGTTCGTCTTCATCATCTGCTTGAATTGTTAGGGCAGAGAAGTTTGAACTTGATGCAGGTACATAATTGATTTGTACATAACAGATTATATTTTCTTCTACTTTGTAGATTGAATATAATTCAAATGTTGTACCACTATCAACAAGTGATTTAGAGTATCCTTCGTTACCATCAGCTATTACCTCTACATAACCAAAGAATGTGTTAAGTACATAGTAGTGATGAACTGATCTGCCATTATTTGCAGTTGTATATTCACTGCGTGTGAGTGTACGCTCGCCATATCCACCATGTGCATTAATCTTTACTGTGTAATATGTAAAGTCGTTATCTTCACGTGTAAATACATACCTGTGAGTTGAACCAATGCCGTTTGTAAGCACTAATGTGTATGTGCCAGCAACATCAATGTAGTGGCCACTTTCAATAGTTTTTGTTATTCCATTTAGAATTAATCTTGCTGTTACGCCATATTCACCTTGTTCAAAAGTGATATAGAAGTTACGCGTAAATGTGCTTAAACCATTTTCATCTACTGTGAGTTCTTTGCCATTGATGTCCGTAAACAATGCTTGAGGTATTGTAGAATCAATTTCAAATACATAATCGGTACCACGTTGATCAGAACTTGTCACCCAGCAAATATTCACATGATATCTAATAGTGTTGCCAAAGTAATAAATTGTGCGTTTTGTACTTGGATTATATATTTTTTCGTATGATGATGTTTCAGCAACAGTTACTTTGTATAAGTTCTCATCAATGTCAAGTGTTACAGGGTTTGATGATGTATATACTACGCCATATTCGTCAGTGTAAGTGTGTTCGCCATAATTAAATGTATAGACACTACTTGCTTCCTCTCCAACATAGGCGTTATATGTACGTTTTCTACCAAAGTTGTCTGTTGTTACAAATTGATATTGACCTTGACCAAATATATATGTAACATTTTGCGTTCTGTTTGTGTTATATCTATCCATAATTCCATCTGCGGATTCACTTAAGATATCCCAGCTGCCATTGCGCCAAATATACACATTAAATTCATCTAAGTTTACGCCATTAAATGCTGCAGGAATTGTTGCTGATACAGTTTTGTTGATATTGTTTTCATATATTGTTAGCATCAATTCGTTGCCTGGATACAATACATCAATAGAGTAGTCATCGCCAAATCTATTCGTTAATATGATTGAATAATTGTAGCTAGCTGTTCTACTATTTGCAATATCATTTACAATAGTTACAACATTTGCAAACCACTCGTTGATTGTCATATCTTTTGGATTACTACGTAATGTTTGCAAAACTGTGCTACCAGATTTAATTGTGGCAATAGAGTATTGATCTACCAAAGACGCATTATCTTCAATGTTTGCATATGCAATGGAAGCAATACTTACTAATTGTATTACTCCATCTTGTGAATTTTCTCCACCTGCATACATATTAATTGCAGGAGGATCTTGATTGTAACGAGCATAATTAAATTGAATCATGCGTTGGTCGTTATTTGATACAAATATCAAATACACTGTGCAGTTGCCTGCTTCATCTCTTTCAATTACTTCATAATATCCACTTCTTACCGCTTCTTTAGCGTTATCATTAGTAGTACCAGTTTTGTTTGAGAAATCGAATACATTGTTATTTGTGTAATCATAACGAACATAGTTTATTTCATCAAAAATGCTGAATATTGGATATTGTGGGCCAGGAGAAACCTCATCATTTACTACTGATCTATAGTAGTTTGTTGGGAAAGTGTCTCCAAGTGAACGCAAATAGAATTCATTGCTGTCATTTACGTCTACACGTTCAAATATTGATGGATTTTGTCCATTATTAATTGCAAAGTAATATTCTGTAAGGTCTTGACCATTGTATGCCTTGTCTGTATTCATAAGAGTAGTCAAATTGTATTCAGGGTTTTTGTGGTCAACATATATTGCAAAGCTGTTTCTGTAGAAACTATCTCCTGTTGAGGTAGTGTAGTAGCTTGCTTCACCTAAGAATCTAAGTGTTACTCTGTATGATGCATCGGCATCAGCGTCGGCAATGTTATCTAATTCATCTTCATCAAATAGTGTGAGAATATATTTATATTTGCCTGTTGTACCAATTTCAATTTTTCTTAGTACGTTATCTAGGTTTACACCTCTTGGGTTATAAATATCTTCACCATCTATTGAGAATATTGTGTGCCATGTACTTGAACTATTTAAGCCGCCTTCTTTTGATTCCACTAAGATATATGATGTATCAATGTCTGCTTTTTGATAGTCAGTTGATTCAGAGAAATTGAATTCAAGGACTTTTTCTCTTGTAGATGCAAATTCTACCACGTTTGTATCATGGTCTGAAGAAGTTGCACGTGTACTTAAATCTACAAGTTCACCATTATCATATACGGTATTGAAACTACCTTGTGGACGTTCATATTGGATAGTGAATCTCATAGATATTTCGTGATTATCATTAAAGTCATCATAACCAGATTTATCATATAAGGTAAATTGATAAGTATTTTGTTCATTTAGTAATATTTTTTGTATGTTATCCCAAGTATAACCATTCATCAATCTATTTGCTCTGATGAGATAATCTTCATCTGCGATATCTTTTGTTTTGTTTGTAATTATGCAAAGATCAATATATAAGCCAAATAATTTTGTATTTGTTACTTGTGATACAAGTGTATTGCGTCCTTCAATTTGTGTAACTTCGCTTGCACCAATATTGTCGTAAGTAAAGTCAGTTATTTCAGGATTTAATATTTTTTCTGTTGTTGCCCACTTATCATTTGTGGATCCTAATTCAACTTTTACCTTGTTGGTTGTGATAATTGATGGGATTTCATTATTACTTGGATCAATATTATCAATTAAATTTTTAAGAGTGTCACTATTAATAACAGTTTGATAATCTTCTGTACCTTCACCCAAATCTGCACCAAGCATCATATAGATAAGGTCACCAACACTGGTAATAGTGTCAATATTTGTTGTGCCAGAAGTAGGGTTGTATATTGATACTATTTGCACAATACCTTGTCTGTCTACATACATTGCGTAGTATCTAATGTAACTATCATCTTCTTCGCCAGAATTATCGAATTGACTTTCGTTTATGCCTGTGTATATGCGCTTTATAATGTATAAACCTTCAGCAGTTTTACCTGCAACAACGTTAATGTTGTCTGTTTTTATTTTGCCATCTTCTTCTTGACCAGTAACAATAGCATCTTTGTTGCTAATTCTAGAGAATGGGAAGTTTGGAATAGGTTTACCATACTTAATTTCTTCTTCTGTTTGGGTTGTAGCCTCTGGGTAATCAATTTCTTTTGCAAGATAACTTTCAAAAGAGAATGGGAAGTATGAATATGATACTTCTACGCCAACATTTACGGTGCCTGCGCCAGAACCCACATCTACACCATTTTTGTATGTGAAATAATATTTGTCTAAGTTAAATACGCCTGGATTACTACTAAACTCTGCGTAAGATTGAGCAGTGCCACCTTTATACTTAGGCATTTCTACCCAAGGGATAAGTTGCGCTTTATCTAAGTTCATCACAACTTTGGATGTGTGATTATTTCCAAGTGTGTCATAAACATTTAAGTTGTAAGAGCCTTCACCACCAGTAACAAATGGAATTGATGCCGTTGTAGTGCTCATAGTACGCCAATAATTGCCTTGTGTATTATGTGTATCGTTATCTTTTTTGTAAATGACCACTTGTTGCACGTTGTCCGCACTAATTGGTGTGATGATGTAATCTACGCCACCATTTTTCTTATTTAAATAAGCTTTGTTGCCTTTGTCATTAGTTGTACTTGTGTTACTACTTAGCGGCACAAGCATATATTCGTTATCGCTGCTATCTGTAATAAATGTGGTATTTTTCCATTTTGCACCACCAGCAATACTTTGCAATGCTGCAATAATTTCATTTGTGCCATCATCATTGATTTTTACAACTTTGTAATCACCAAAGTACATTGTGGTTTTTGCATTAATAAGATGTGTTTCATCCGTGATGAATTCGTCGCCATCTTCGTTAATCAATGCAATGCCTGGGGTAGATAAGTCATATACAAAATAATACACATTTGAGTTGCCAGCTTGGTCGGCTATTGTTACTTCGTATATAGAGCTACCATATGCACCAAATACCAATTCTTTTTGAATTGTGTTTTGTGTTTCATCTAAGATATTGTAATTATAATTTGATGTACTGCTTGCAATTGCATCCAAAGTATTGATATAACTGCTAGAAATTACACCATTATAACTACTATAATTATATTTGTGATTTGTTTCTGTGTCATAAGCTGTGTTTACAGCAAATGGAATGGCTTTGTATGTAATGTAAACTTCTGCACCACTTGGTTTTTCGCCATGACCAATCATAAATAATTTGTTTAATATGTTTGTCAAGTTATCTAATTCTTGTGTATAAGAACCAATTGGAACTAAACTAGGTACAACATATGAATTTTCTTCGACGCCTTCTTTCACTTCATACATGTTGAAACTTACAGGTGTTCTATCCACAAATAACGTTTCTGTGCGTGTTAAGGCGCTATTTAGGCCGTAGTGCAATGTAATTTCATACATACCTTCACGTGTCAAATTGTTGCGCACGTTTATTGCACTTTCTTTTTGATATGGATTTAGGCCTGTTGCAATTTCTTCTTTTCCACCATAATCAACTGATGTTGTTGAATATGGATAATAATTTATTGTTGTATAAATGTCGCCTTGGAAGTATGTAGGATCTGCCCAAGTTGCGTTGATATATGTTCTGTTTGTGTAAGAACTAACACCTGTTAGTACTTCCATGTGATCCATATCATCGCCATGATTAATGATAATAGAAGGCACAATGTTATTTACTTCTATTACGAACACTTGTGTGTGTTCGAGTCCTGCATTGTGATATGAGTCATAAGTGTAGTTGGTGACAATAATGTACAATCCATCCATCACACCAACGTTTGCAAGTGGTAGGGTGGTGTCTTTTGTGAAATCTTTAGATGTAATTGTAGCACCTGCGCTAATTGTTACATCATCACCATTTCTTGAGTAATCTTCCCTGTTAATTTTATAAACTTTTGAAACAGGTGATTTTACGCCACTGCCAGAAATACTTTCGTACCTATATGTTCCCCAATAATCAAAATATATTGGTTGCAAGTTTGTTGATGGTACATTTGTATATGTATAGCCAGACTTTGGTTCTAACGTATAAGCTACATGACTTGAATCTTCTGCAGATTTCACATATTCTGTTTGGTCTGCCGCTACACCATTTGTAATATCAATCATTTCGTGTCTAGTAGAAACATTGTGGGATGTTTTGTAGAAATATGATCTAACACCAAATATGCGTAGCATAAGCTCGCCATCAGCACTATCATCTACGCCTTCGATAGATGTGATTTCTTCTAATTTACCTTCAAATTTGAGAATACCATAGTTATATGTTGCTGTTGGCAACAAATTTTTAGTGTATAATGTTGTGCCCACCTTTTTGTTTACAAGTAAGTTTTGTGCGGTGTCTGGAATTACCAAGAAATTATCGTTAGTAATGCCTAGCACATATTTAAATGTTAATGAGTAGTTGCCCAATTCTTCAAATTGCAAGAAATTGTAATAAGAAATAGGTGTGTCTTTTACTGCTTTTAATTGCAAATTGGTTTGACGCACATTCTCATTTAATGTAAGTGTATGGATGTGGTCTGCTGGATTGCCAGAACTATCAGTATTTAATACAAGTGTTGCATACAAATCACTCAATGCTGAGTCTTTGTAGTAACGAATTGTCTTTTGATTCTCTAATACGATATAAATAGAGTGGTCAATCACACCATTTTTGTATGTTCTTACAACACCGTTGCCATCTTCTATTGTAAAAGATGTTGTATATTCATTTGTTAAATTCTTTGCATGAGAATATGATACATTGTATTTACTTGCATCATAGAATAATGTTGGCAATTCTTCACTTTGGAAGTTGTAATATTCTGTTGCAGATGCACCCGTTGTGTCTGCTTTTGCATATTCAGTTACATCGCTATCGCCATTCTTTGCATTAAATACAGGATACTCCACATAACTAGAATCGCCATACAAATAGAATGAGTATTCGCAAGGGATTGGGTCGTGAGCAATTGTTTGATTTGTTTCAGGATCATATGTGGAGTAGGATAGTGTAAATATGAGCGTATATTTACCTTCTGTATCCAATAAATCTTCAAATATGGTTTCATCATCATTTAAGGCAACTTCAATGGTGCTTAAATCAAAATATTGATACCAATAGCGGTTTTCCACGTTGTCACCTTGGCTGGTGTACACTGTTTGGGTGGTAACTGCATTATCTTTTCTAATTCTTACACCATACGTGCTGGAATATACAGCAGATGATGCGTCTTTATATGTGTCATGCACATATTTGTTGGAGATATAGATTTGCAAGTTGTCAATATTTGTTACATACTGATTTACATTTGTTGCAGATACAGCATATTCATGGCCAATACCAAGATAGAATGTGTCAATGTTGTATGTGCCTGTTGGATATTGAACATTTTGTTGGCTTAGGTAATTGTGTAGCATTACGTAAGAGCCACTTTCATATGGCTTGTAAGTTAACACTGATTTATTGTTTGCAATTTCATTGTGATTTACAAATGTTCTGCGTGCTTGTGTACCATCTTGCCATCCGTCGATATTGCCTTCTACATATGAATAAGTGTTATTTGCATAATCATATGCATTGATAATAGACATAGGGTGGTCACTCTCAAATACGCCTGCCACAAGTGGTGCAAACTCAGGCAAATCTGATATTGCAGCATCAGCCATTTTTGGTGATATAACACCAAAAGAAAATACTGATGCAATAGCAAGCAGTATGCCAAACATAACTATAGTAATGCTCTTCTTTGATATTTTCATAAACCCATGTCTCCATTTTTCATTTGTTTACTCTAGTGTAATTTTACCACATGCTGTAAGTTTTACCAACTAAAATAAATATATAATAAATATAATCTTATATTTATATTGAGCAAATTTGGCATGCATTATTATGCAAATTAGGTATTGCCATGCTAATTTATATATGCTATAATAAGGGTGTGATATAAAAAATTATGCATAAATATTCAAAATTTTTATAAAATTTATCAAAAACATTTGTATCTTCATAATTTTTGTGATATATTATGTGTAATAAATAGGGGTGTCAGTGCCCCAAAAATGATCATGGGGAGGATTATTTAGTATGACATTACCTAAGTTAGTAAATGGTCTTAGTTGGTTCATGGGAGCAGATGGTACAGATTCAACATGGTACCAAAAAATCGTTAAACCAATTGTTGACTTAATGGATACAATCATTGTTCCTTTACTTATTGTTATTGGTACTGCTGGCACAATCTATGCAATTATTCTTGGCGTAAACTTTGCACGTGCAGAATCAAGTGACAAACGTGAAGAAGCTAAGAAACGTATCATTAACTTCGTAATTGGATTCGTTGTTACAATTGTGTTGTTAATATTGTTACTACTATTCGTAAAGTTTGCGCCAGATATTTGGGGCGAAGCAAAAGGCTATGTAGATGGTATTACATCATAATAGCATTGATTTACAAAAAGACGGCTACAAAGCCGTCTTTTTTGTTTTCTTGGCATACAAAATAATTATTAGTATGTGTTTGATTTGCTTTAGTTTAAAGTTTGTTTGTAATAAAAAGGGACCCATGCCGGGTTCCTTTTTTATTTCATTCCTCTTAACACCATATCGTTACGTTTTCTAATGTCGTAATATGCTTTGTCTTCATCAAGCATCTTAGGAATCTCTAATTCATGTACTTCTTTATAATTGATGTCGTACACATTTTGTAATTTAAATGCAGGGGTAAACTTAGTTCTAAGTGGTGGATTTTTCATCATATATACAATGAAGTCGCCACCAAGTGAACCAAGTTCGGCAGGGTAGATAAGTGGACGTGTGTCCTTATTGATAGCAGTTGTTGTATTCTTGCTATCTGCTTCTTTACCCTTGCTGATTGTTACACTTTCTGTTTCAACGGTAATGTTGCCGCAGCGTTTACTAAATTCTTCTAACGTGTTCTGGTCGTTTGATGCTAGGAATATATGAATATTGCAGTTGTCTTTTACTGTGCTTGCCACTTGATCACCATATTTAATGGTTAGCTGTGCATATGATTGAAGCACTAACACAAACCAAATCTTTCTGCTCCGAGCAACAGTAATCATAGATTCAAAGTTTTCTATCTTTGGCATGTTACCAAACTCATCTAGTAGGAAATATGTGTCACGTGGAAGTGTGCCATTGTGGTCACGGGCAATATCAACAAGCATCTTATATAATTGACTTATAAATAAAGTTGCAATAGGATAACGTGTTACTTTTTCATCAGGAATTTTAATGAAAAGTACGCTTGGCTCATCACAGAATGTGGTGAGATTCATTTCGTTTTTACTGGTAGCATAGCATATTCCCATGTCAGAAAATAGGCCCATTCTGTCAGTAACTACGCCCATATATGATTTTGCAGTCTTATCGTTATTGGTTATAACCTGGTTTGCAAGTTGCACTGCAAGGCTTAGAGGGTTGCGTCCTTGGAAGTATTCTTGCAATGTTCTCATTGGGTTGTATGCGTCGTTATCTTTTATGTTTAAAATTTTACTTAAGGTATAAAAATTGTATTTATCTCTTGTCATGCCAAGTTCAGGATTTTCACTGTCTTCTAGCATGGCAAGCATTGTGCCAAGAATTAAATCTTTTGCACCACGTTCCCAAATAGGATCGTTGTTGCTCATGATTGGGCATAGGGTAGTTGCAATATCACGCAAATCTTCAAATGCTTCATTCTTTAATGATTGTTTTACGCTTTTGATGTAATTGTTTACGCTAGTTTTGTTGCCAAATGCAAATCCATCTAGCTCATACCATTCATCGTAATAATTTTCGTCCACAAGTTTTAATGATGTTTGTCTTGGGTCCATATTTCTGTGAACTTTTACTTTTTTATACAAGGTGTTTGCCTTATAGTTTAAGTCATATGCCCTAGTCATAGGGTTCCAACATGTGCTATTGAATGGGTTAGCAAGGTCAAACACATGCACTTTGTATCCGCGCTTTCTTAATTTTTCATTATGGTGATTATAAATCTCACCTTTTGGGTCAGCAATAACCATACATGGTCTTGCGTTTGTTTCAGATAAAATTTGTACATATGGGTCAATCAATTGACTAGTTTTACCAGAACCGGTAGTACCAATAATCAATGTGTGAATTGGGTCGTACATATTCACTTTTAGTTTGCCACCAACATATTCTGCTCTAATTGGTATGCCTGCTTTGTTTTTGTTATGCAAATCACTGTAAGTGGTGTACATATATTTTGGATTGCTTTCAAGTTCCTTTAAGGTTAGCCAGTTTGTATCGTAGAACTTTTTCACTCCGCCTTTTTCTTTTACTCTTGCGCCTGTATCTTTTGGCTTTTCTTTTAGCATGCGGGTTAGTCTATATAATAAGAGTAGTAGCAAGGATAGAGCAGTTATTATCAAAAATGGGTTACTAGATAGAACATCTGGATCCCATACAAGTTCTTTTTTTACAATGTATGATGCTGCCACATATGCTACTGCTGCCACAAGCACAATTGATATTACAAATATCAGCATATGTTTAGCTAATTTATCTACAAAACCTTTTTGCTTTTCTTCGTCTTTTGCCATGTGACTACACACTCCTTCCATTATACTGATTATAGTATATAATTTTTAACTTTTTTAGTCAAAAGAATAAGGCAACTTTGTGAGATGAGTATATTGATTATTAAAACGCAAATTCTAATGCATGTAAAATTTTTTTTTACACAAAATATGTTGTGGAATTGTATCGTTTTTATATTTTGGCTAAATATAGTCATAAATGTAATTTGCACACCCGGCAAAGTGGATGATTTATGACTTAAATTTCTTGTATTTTTGTATATAAATATGTTGCAATTTGATATATTTTAAGGTATTATATTAGTATAAATACTAATTCTATATTGATTTATATGGGGTAGTTTTTTAAGGGGGATGTACTTATGTCAATTGTAGCTATAGGTATATTAATCGCATTTTTAATCGTTATCCTTATGAACGTGGGCGGATTCATTACCCAAATTATGGGTATGATTTTGTACTCAATTGCCATTCCACTTATGTGGATTTTGGACTTTGTGCAAATGTTGTTCCGTAAGCTTGCTGGTTTGGATACTACATGGGTGAAGGCAGATGGTGTACTTCAACAGCAGGATGGCGATATTCTTTTATCGCTTATCACTAATAAAACTGTTCTTCAAGTGCTCTTAGCTATGACTCTTGTTGGTATTGTGTTGCTTATCATTACAACCATTATCCAAATGATTCGCACAGAGTACACCACCGAAGGTAGTAAAAATAACAAAGGTACCATTATTGGCACTGCATTAAAGGCATTTGCATATTTCTTCATTGTGCCTATTGCATGTGTATTTGGTATTATTGTGGCAAACTATGTGTTAAAGGCACTTGACGTAGCTACGTCAGCTGCTGGTGCTCGTACAGTTTCTGGTTCTGTGTTCGTTGCTGCTGCAAGCGATGCAAACCGTGTGCGTAAAAAAGGCAATAGTGATGCCACGGAAGGATGGTATTTAAATCTCCTAGATGGTCCTAATACTGCTAAAACCGTTCAGTATAACCCAGTTGGTAGTACTTATACTACGGCACTTGACAGATATTATTTTTCAGTAAATGACACTGGTAATAGGGCAACAAATGCAGAAGCTGCTGCAGAAAAAGTTGACGCAGCATTCTCCAAAGGTAGCTTGATGATGGTATTGGTTCAAGGTGGACCTACCATGATTGATGAGAGTATTGGTGACGCAGAACTTGAAAATGATTTTATTGCAGGTGCAAAAAATATGAGATATTTCTCATATGATAATGTAATAACTGTTGTAAGATATTATAACCCTGCAGATATTAACTATTTAATGCTATATGTAGGCCTAGCATTATGTATTTGGACATTGTTTAAGGCAGCCTTTGGCATGATTAAACGTATGTATAAGGCAACTATGTTATTCATCATTTCCCCAGGAATCATTGGCATTTGGCCACTTGATGGTGGTAATGCTTTCAAGAGTTGGCGAAGTCAATTTATATCTTCAGTACTATCGGCATATGGCGTGGTAATAGCACTTAACTTATTCTTCGTTATCGCTGGTGCTGTAGATAAAATTTATCTATTCAAACCATATGATGCTGCATATTACAATGTTGCACAATTTGGTGGCGCTATTAGCTTTATATTAGGCTTATTGTTACCACCATTGATTACACTTATCAATAATGTAATGCGTGGTTTATTCATAATTGTTGGTGCCCTAATGGTATCCGAGATGGCAAGCACAATATCGCAACTTATTGGTGCAGGTGATGCACTTAAAGAAGGTGGCGAAATGGTTGGTAAAGTAACCAGTGCAGTTGGTAAAGGTGCTATGGTCGCTATGGGCGCTGGCGCTTTGGCTGGTAAAATGGCTAAAGGTATTGGCGGCAAGGTTAAAAATGCATCAAATAAATCCAAATTAGCTGATTTACAAGATAAAGAGAAAAATGGTGGATTAACTGATAAAGAGAAAGAACAAAAAGCAGAATTAGAAGCATCAACAAAAGAATATGCAGACACTCAGGGTATACGTGGAATGAAAAATAGAATTGCATCTAGTGTAACTGGCATGAGTACTAAAGATAGAAATAGAATGAAATTGTTAAGTAACAAAGAAAATCTTTCTAACGAAGAAAAAGAAGAACTTGGTGCACTTAAAGCAAAGAAACAATCTATCACTGCAGCTCGTGATGCACAAGGCACAGCAATGATAAAAGGATTCTTCCAACAATCTAGCATGGGTAAAGCACTTAATACCATGACTGGTGGTATGGTTCCTGCATTTGGTGGCGATGCTTGGGCAAAAGCAGGCAAAGCTGCTCAAGAAGCACATCCTGAACTTAAAAGCGATTTTGCTGCAAGAGACGATGCGGCTTCTGATATAGCAAAAGAAAGAAAAGGTGCAGCTGGTGCTGCAGCAAGAGCAGATGCTAGAGATCACTATTCAGCTGCTAAAGACCTCAGAAAAGCTGGCAATGAATTAGTAGATGGAATTGCAAAGGCGTTGGTAGATGGTGCTAAAGAATTAAAAGAAGCAATAGCTTCAGGAGATAAAGAAGCTGAAGGTGTCGCACGAGAAAAAATTGGTAATGCTTTGAATAGTGCTAATAAGGTTGGAGCTATTGATGATGTAGCTACAGATCAATTATATCTTAAAGCAGGTCTTGCAAAAACTGAGGCTGATGTTGATGGATTAAACTTGAATAATATAGACTTTTCAGGTGCAAGAGCAAATATTGATAATAATGCACACTTAGTTGCAGAAGGAAAAATTTCAACAGATGACTTTATTGGAAAACTTGGACCTGCATTTGATAAGGCAGCAGAATCATTATCCACAGCTACTGGTAAACTTGTTGAAGGCTTTACACAAGCTGCAGAAAGAATTGCTAATACAAATATTGCAAGTGCAAGCAAAGGAAGTCCTGAAGTTGCAATTAACGCATTAAGCAGTAAACTTGGTCAACAAGCAAGTCAAGAACAACGACAAAATGCTCAAATTATCAAATTATTAAATGATTTGGTACATAAGAGCAAATAATTGATTGACTAATAAAAGAGAACGGATGAAGGTCCGTTCTTTTTTATTCTATTTATATTGTTTTATATTATTGTTATATATACTTATATTTAGTATAAAAAAATGAGGTGTTATTTTAACCTCATTTTTATTGCGTTTTACTTATTTTTTAAGTAAAGCTTTTGTGCAAAGTAAGCATGCAGATACAAATGAAAATACTGCTGATAAAATTGCACC
>JAGCSP010000003.1 GCA_017964105.1 Clostridia bacterium
TAAAAATATATAAACCAAAAATCCCTGTGGTGTATAACACAAATGGATATGATGATGTGGAAACATTAATTAAACTTGCACCATATATTGATATATATCTAACAGATTTGAAATACTTCGATAATAAACTTAGCCAAAAATATTCAAATTGTGCAGATTATTTTGAAAAGGCAACGTGTGCTATATTGCAAATGCGAAAAAATCAACCAAAAGATGTTATTCGCGGTGGACTAATGAAAAAAGGTGTGATAATTCGTCATCTAGTTTTACCCACCCACACAGATGACACAATTCAAGTGATTGATTGGGTGGCAAACAATTTGGGTAATAAAACAATACTAAACTTAATGAGTCAATATGTGCCAATGTACAAAGCAGATGAGTACCCTGAAATAAACAGAAAACTAAAACCACTAGAATATAAGCGAGTGGTGAGTTATATGATAGGAAAAGGTCTAACAAATGGATACACGCAAGAACTCAGTTCTGCCACAACAAATGAAACACCAAAATTTGATTTAAGCGGACTAGATGGGGTAATCGCTTGACCAACTACAAATAAAAGTACTAAAATATAATCTAGTGATAACTAGTTTATATTTTTTTGAGGAAATAGTTAATGAAAGAAGCAAAAAATAAATGTTTAGCAAAAATTGATAGATTTTTTAGCATTTCAAAGCGCGGTGGCACATTTGGTAGAGAATTTTTGGGTGGTCTTGTAAACTTCCTTGTTATGTCATACATAGCAATTCTTGTTCCAAGCTTGCTATCTGGCATGATTGGAAGTGAGTTATATAATGCATTATTCTTGGGCACAATACTCTCAGTTGTTACTGCAACACTTGCAATGGGTATTTATGGTAACTTGCCAATTGTGTTGGCGCCAGGCCTTGGTGTTGTGACTTATCTTATTTCACTTGTGCAAGCAGGTAAATATACATATCCACAAGTGTTAACAATTAGTCTTATTGCTGGTGTGATATTTATAATAGTTACTGTTTCTGGTGTGCGTGACAAAATTATTGCAGGTATGCCAGCAATAATTAAAACTAGCATGGGCGTTGGTATTGGTATGTTTATTGCATCCATTGGACTAAATAGTGATAATAGTCACATATTGGACTTTTTGTCAGGTAATTTTAGCAAAGAAGTCATTCTTGCTGCTGTTGTTGCAATATTTGGACTATTTGTAATGCTAATCTTGAAACATTATAAAATTCGTTCAAACATATTTATTGGTATGCTTAGCGCAATTGTGCTAGATATAATTATCAAAGCATGTATGGGTGTAAACGCATTTGCAGGTTTATCAGAAGCATGGGGTAGCGATTTTAGTACATACGGTGGCAACTTCTTTAATTTTGATTTTGTCGGTATATTTAGTGGTGGTGCAGTGCATGTGTTTACCACGATACTTGTGATATTCAGTTTCTTCCTTGTAGATATGTTTGATACACTTGGCACGCTTTATAGTGTGTGCAAGCAAGGCAACTTGTATGACGAGCATGGCAATATGATTAATGTAAAGCGTGCTATGATTGTGGATAGCAGTTCATCAGTAGTGGCAGCGCTATTTGGCCTTCCTACTTGCACATCGTTTGTAGAGAGTGCATCTGGTATTTCCAGCGGTGCAAAAACTGGTCTTGCAAGCATCGTTACAGGATTATGCTTTGTGCTAATGTTAGGCCTTAGCCCATTACTTAGTTTAATTCCTTTGTATGTAACAGCACCAGCTTTGATTTATGTTGGCATGCTTATGCTTAGTGATGTTGTGAACTTGGATTTATCAAACTTTACAAATCTTGCAACATCTATGGCAACCATTATCATTATGCCACTTACTGGCAACATTACTTATGGTATTGCAGCAGGTATGATAATTCATACTGTGCTACAAGTATGTGCAGGAAAATACAAAGAAGTGAATGTATTTACTTACATTGTGACAATATTATTTATAATATTCTTTGCAACTCAAGGACTTGTGTAATTAAATGAAAGATAAAGCATGGTACAAACTTGATAATGCAGCCAATATTTACCCACCTACCACAAATTCTGATAGGCAAGCAAATTTTGGACTTACTGCAGTTTTGACTGAGGCAATTGACCCCGTAGTTTTGTCGCATGCTGTAAATGAAGTATTAAAGAGATTTCCAACATACAAAACCAAATTGAAACGTGGTGTGTTTTGGTATTATCTAGAAGAAAATACTAAGCCATTTGTAGTGCATGAGATGGAAGAAAATTATCTTGGCCACATAAATGAAAAAAAGAATAACAATTATTTGTTTAAGGTGTATTACAAAGATAGAACGCTTTGCCTTGTGGTGTATCACGCATTATCTGATGGCAATGGTGGGCTAGATGTATTTAAAGCACTAATTTATGAATACCTAAAACTCAGTGGTAAAAATGTAAAAACAGAAGGGATGGTGCAAAAATCAATGAATGCACCACATGTGCCTAGTGAATATGCCGACACATTTAATGCTGTGTACAATTCAGGCGCTGGCAAAGTGAAAAAAGAGAAAAATGCATTCAAAACATATGGCTCACATTTTGCATATGATGGCTTTGGCGAAATTGTTGGTAAAATAAAAGTTGAAGATTTAAAACGCGTGGCAAAAGAAAAAGATTGCACAGTAACAGTACTGCTCAGTGCTGCAAGCTTGTACGCCACATATTTAGGTTTTATCAAAAATAAAAAAGTTAAAAATAAGTATGTTACAGCGCTAGTGCCTGTGGATATGCGCAAATGGTATCCTAGTGAAACAGTGCGAAATTTTGCTTTGTTTGTGCGACTTAGTCATGACTTTGAAAAAGAAGTTACACTTGACGATTGCATTGCAGAATGCAAAGAGCAAATGAAAGAATATCTCACAAAAGAAAATTTAGATAAAATAATTACATTCAATGTAAAGCAAGAACGTAATGTGGCATTGAAACTTGTGCCATTATTCATAAAAGATGTGGCAATGCGAATTGTGTATAGGCACGTGGGAGATAACTTGCACAGTTATAATTTAAGTAACTTAGGTGTAGTAACTTTGCCAGATAGTGTGTCGAAATACGTTACAGATTTAAAATTTAGTTTGGCGCCAAGTTACAGTAACAACAATCATATTGCAATAGTTAGTTACAATGGCAATTGCTATATCACTTGCACAAGAAACATTGTTGAAAATTATTTGGAAAAAGAATTTTTCCGCATATTATCAGGATTTGGGCTCGATGTGGAATTGTATTCAAATTACTGGGAGGCAACACTATGAAAAAATGTGAAATTTGCAGTGTAAAAATTGCTTCCGACAAACATTATTGCCCATTATGTTATAACGACATAGATGGCGAAAATGCAAATGAATATCCACTAACAGAAATTAAAACGGCAGATGTTAAAACAAAGCACACTGGTAGATTTTTGGCAAAATTGTTTTTTATCATTTCGCTTGCCACATTTGGCATTTGTGTATTTGTAAATATTGAAAGCAAGGGAAGCTATTTGTGGAGCATGATTGTGCTAACAAGTATTGTGTACCTATGGATACTTGTAGCACATACAATATTGAGCAAGCGCAGTGTATTTGAAAAAATGTTGTTTCAGTTACTAGGTGTATTTGCAGTTGTCGCCACAACTTATGCGTTGTCACCTGTTGAGACAGATAATTGGCTAGTGCGCTATGTATATCCAGGTGTTAGCATGCTTGCAGTTGCTGTAATGTGCTTAATGAGTTTTATATCTAAAAACAGAAAATCACATCTATTTAGTTTTCTTGTGATATATATAGGATTGCTTGTAATATCAATCATTCTTGTGTTTACAATTGATAGTTACAAAACAATAAACAATGTAAATATGCTTGTAACTGCTATTGCAAGTGTGGGCACAGTACTTTTAGGATACAGGAGTATTCACAAAGAATTTGTAAAAGTTTTTCATTTATAAAATGAAACAAATAAGATTTGACACTATTTTGTTATTTTACTATACTGATGTAGGTAAGAAATTATGGAAAAATTAAAAAACTTAAAAATTGGCGTAATAGGTGGTGGAGCCATTGGTGGAGTGATGGGAACATTGCTTTCATACAATGGATACGATGTGGAAATAAGCAAACGAATTGATTCAGAATTTGTTATTATTGATAATTCTGTACTCATGGAAATTACAGGACAATTTGGCGAAGTAAGTTGCTTAGTTCCTCACGTGGCAGATAATGAGTTTACTACCAAAAAAGATATTATCTTCTTGTGTATTAGTGCATACAACCTTAGTTGGTGTATGGAAAAAGCTCTAAAACAATTAAAGCCAAATGGTGTAATTGTTGCATTGCAACAAGTAATGTCGCTAGATGAACTAATGTCAAAAATACCAACAAATAAGTTATTTTTGCTATACAATGACTGGAATGCAGTGCGTCTTACCGGCAAAGATATATTTGTGTATGATAGTGGTGATATGCACCTTGGTGCTGTAAGCAACAAACTTGATATGCCACTAAGCACAATTCAAAAAGTACTTTCTTGCATTACAGATGTTCAAATAGAAAATGACTTTTTAACATTCTTTTCATCAAGATTTATTCTTGATAACACATTGCTTTGCATGGGTGCTGTTTGCGGATTGAATGTGGGTAAATTTTTAAGTTTGAAACAAGGTAAAAATATATTTATTCACTTGATTCAAGAGAACGTAAAAATATTACACAAAGCCAAGATGGAAATTGAACCATTTAATGGTGTGTTTGATTACGAACTATTTGCAAAAAATAGCATACCAGCATTAATTTATAGATCTAGAATGTTTAGGCGATTGATTATGCAAAATGGTCAAGTAGTATCAAGAATGCTAAGACGATTTGAAAATAATAAGAAAACAGAAGTGGATTACCTAATGGCAAAAGTGTGTGCATGGGGTAAAAAACTAAAAATAAAAACACCATATTCAGACGCAACAAACGAGATATTGCAACAAATTGCAGCAAAAGAACGTACAATATGTGTAGAGAATTTTGAAGATGAATTATATACAAACATAAAGGGGTAGGATTATGATTATTGATGAAATCAAAAAGGCAAATGTGCAAGCAATGAAAGATAAAGATGCAAATCTTCGCAGCATCTATTCAGTTGTAATAAATAAATATATGCTTGCCACAGTAGAAGCGCGCACCACAGGCAAAGAAGTGGACGATGCTCAAATGGTAAAAATCATTCAAAAAACCATTAAAGAATTAGAAGAAGAAAAGGCAAACTATGAGCGTGTTGGTCACACAGAAACTGCAAATAACATTGCAGCACAAAAGGCAGTGCTAGAAAAATATTTGCCACAACTTCTTGGCGAAGAAGAAATTAAGAAAATTATTTTGTCATTAGATGATAAAACAGTGCCAGCTGTAATGCGTCATTTTAAATCAAATTATAATGGCCAGGTGGACATGAAAACGGTTAGTGATGTATTAAAAACCATATAAAAATTAAGGATTTTACATAAAAAGTGGAGCAAAAAGAGAAAATATCTTTTGAAAAGAGCGGTATAAAACGCAGAGTAAAAAGCATATGGAATACAATTAAATATGGCGTAGTTCCGTTTTTGTGCCTTGCTGCTGCCAACGTGTTGTCTTGGGCAGGTAATCAATTGTTTGGAGCAAAACATGGAATGCAACCAAATATAGCTATGGACGCAAACATACCGTTTGTGTCTTGGTTTATTTTGTTTTATTATGTGTGTTTTCCTGTGGCTATTGTTGCATTATTTGTAGCATTTGCTAAAAATAGAAAGCGTGGATATGATGTTGCTTTTACGGTAACAATTGCACTATTAATCTCTGGACTTGTGTATTTATTTTGGCCAACAGAATTTCCATTAGAATGGAAGTATTCTTGGTTACCAGAAAATATGAATTTTTTTGATAGATGGGTACGCTTACTTTGGAATACTGGAATTCCTACATGTTTGTTACCTAGCCAACACTGTTTTTTTGCTATTGCATGTATAATCTCCGTGGTTGATTCAGATAATATGAGTTGGTGGTACAGGACAATTATGATTGTGTTTAATATTTGCGTGGTGCTTTCTACATTCTTTTTGAAACAACATTTTATATTAGATTTTGTAACAAGCCTTGCAATTATGACAATCATTTACTTAATTGTGCGTCTATGTAAATTTGGAGATAAAATGGATAGCTGGATTACGAAACGCGAAGTTATGAAACAAAATAAAAAAAGCACCAAATAATCGGTGCCTTTTTTGTTATCTGCGTTTGTTTGCAGGACTTTCGCTATACACTACAATTCTTTCACCAAGTGAATAGATGATGATAGATAGGATGTTTATTGTAGCAACTAGTCCAATCATGCCACCATATAGGCCAAGCATTTCGGTAGGTATTACGCCACCAACAGATAGCGAACTACCAAGTACCATGCTTACAATAATCACAGCGAAAGTGAGAATGTATAATATTATTCCAGATGTAAATTTACCACTGCCTGCAAATGTGCACACAATATCAAGTATGATATTTAGCACAAGTGCACTAATGAGTACATAGTAAGCTATTTCTGCCCATAGTGGTAGTGTGGTTGTTGTAAGTAAAATGTAAGCAAATACCACAAATGTAATCATAAATGCAATTAAGGCAAAGTATGTCATAACGGATAATACTTTCTTTTCACCAGTGTACATGTTTTTCCTCCTTATATTTTGTTACTATTATTTTGTATCACTAGTACATTTATTATGCTGGTAAATATTTCTATGTATATATTTAGTATATAAAAAAGTTTATAAAAACACTTGATTTGTATGTAAGTGTATGTTATTACATAGTGTAAACATTTTTAGGAGATATAGTTTTATGTGGGATATTTTGCTAGATGCATTAGTAGATTCCTTAAAGTTACTACCAATATTACTTGGTGTATATATCATCATTGAGTTAATAGAAGGGAAAACGTCAGGCAGATTAAAACATAATAAATATTTAAAGAATGCATATGCACCTTTGATAGGTAGTGCAGTGGGCATTGTACCACAATGTGGTTTTAGTGTAATCGCTACAGATTTGTATACAAAAAAAGTGTTATCTGTGGGTACACTTCTTGCTGTATATATTGCAACTAGTGATGAAGCATTGCCAATAATGATAGCAAATCCAGGTAGTTATAAATATTTGTTACCAATGCTACTCATCAAGTTTTTACTTGCACTAATTGTGGGATATGCTGCATATTTTATCACTCGTGGCAGAAAAGCCAAAAGTGTGTATGACGAAACACGCGTTGCAAAAAGTGGATATGTGGGTGCAACTCAACTACAACTAAAAGATATGCAGGTGGAATATGCGTATGTTGCTGCAGATATATATATGGACGAAGAACCAGACAGGGGTTGCTGTGGACATGATATTGAAACAAACAAATGGAAGCAATATTTACTTCATCCATTAATTCATAGCTTTAAAATATTTGTATATATTTTAATTGTGAATATTGTGCTTGGATTTGTGATGCACTATGCAGAAAATGCAGTAACTGAATTTTTAAATTCAGCATATTATGCTCAGCCATTTATTGCTGCACTAGTTGGACTAATTCCAAATTGTGCATCTAGTGTAATTCTTACAGAACTATTCGTAGGCGGTGCAATTTCATTTGGTGCATGTATGGCAGGGCTAATTGTGAATGCGGGCATTGCGCTTGCAGTACTTGTGAAAGACAACAAGAATAAATTAGATACAATTACAATAATTAGTAGTTTGTATTTAATTGGTAGCATTACAGGCCTTATTATGAGTTTTATTTGGTAAGGTGGTGCGTATGACAAAGAAAAAATTGTTGTTGCATAGTTGCTGTGGTCCATGTAGTAGTGGGGTGATTGAGGGGTTACTTGATGAGTTTGATATGACAGTGTATTACTACAACCCAAATATTTATCCAAGAGAAGAATTTGATAAGCGTGCAAACGAACAACTAAAATACTTGCAAATTATGAACCTTCCTTGTGTGGTGGGCGAGTATGATGACAAAGCATACTATACGGCAGTGAAAGGTTTAGAAAATGAGCCAGAGGGTGGCAAACGTTGTGCAGAGTGTTTTAAGCTTAGGTTGCTTGCCACTGCAAAGTATGCCAAAGAACATGGTTTTGATATATTTACAACAACTATGAGTGTGAGTCCACACAAAGATTTTGAACTACTAAATGAAATTGGGAAAGCAGTAAGTGAAGAAGTGGGCATAGATTACTTGTGGGCGAACTTTAAGAAAAAAGATGGATATCTAAAGAGTATTCGTAACAGTCAAAAGTATAATTTGTATCGTCAAAACTATTGTGGATGTGTATATTCACTTAATTCACGAGTGGAACATTAAAAAGACACTGAAATCGGGTGTCTTTTTTGTTTGCTTTTTTGTGATATATGGTATAATATATAACTATAATAAATAATATGGGCGATTAACTCAGCTGGTAGAGTGTCTCTTTGACGTGGAGGAAGTCACAGGTTCGAGTCCTGTATCGCCCACCAACTAATGTGGAGTATGGGATCATAGCTCAGTTGGTAGAGCGTTTGAATGGCATTCAAAAGGTCAGGAGTTCGAGACTCCTTGGCTCCACCAAAATAAATCTAAACCCAATGTATTGAGTTTAGATTTATTATTTTTTGCCCCTGATTTTATATAAAAAAGCATTTAAAACTAAAAAATTTTTAAAAATAAATGGCTATATGTAGGTGTTTTATGTTGGTTTATGTAAAATAATGAAAAAGTTGTAAAAAATTATTGACAAATGATATATCTATTTGATATTATTATTGAACATACATTAATTTGTATGTATCGGTTTACCGCTATGGTAAGTGGCGAGGATACTAATACTCGTGTGTGACCTACCATCACTTAACACTATTAACCGATAGGCACCCCTTAAAGCTTGCACAGTCAGTACATTGTTTTTGAAAGTTTGATGTACTTATAAAATCTGAGCCTTCGTGGTAGTAAATAGGGTTGATAATGCTAATTACATTATTATTCTACGCAGCCAACTGATATCATTTTAGTTATTGACATTTGGTGATCATGTAATGGTTTATATAGCGTAACAAACTTTCTTTTTTTGTGTAATTTAACACCCGCAAGGGTGTTTTTTGTTTTTGTACTTAGAATACTTGACAATATGAGTGAATATTCATATACTATATGAGTAAACATTCATATTGGAGAATATAAAATGAAAAATATTCCTAGTGATAGAGATACTGACAACGTAATAGTAATATTGAAGATGCTTGCAGATAAAACAAGATTAAAAATAGTGTATTCACTGATGTCTGGGGCAAAGTGTGTGAGTGAGATTGTGGCAGAAGTTGGCGAGAGCCAATCTGCAATTAGTCATCAACTTGCAACAATGAAAGTAAGTAACTTAGTAAAGAGTGAAAGAGCAGGCAATAAAATAATATATAGCGTGGCAGATGAACATGTAAACAAAGTTGTAAAACTTTGCCTTGCGCATGCAAAGGAGCTAGAGTAATGGACAAAAAGACATTTGACATAATTGACCTTGATTGCGCTGCATGTAGTGTAAAGATAGAAAAAGCAATTAATGGTTTTGACGACATTGATGAGTGTGTGCTAGATTTTATTGGCAAAAAATTATATGTTACACCTGCAAGAGAATTTGAAAGCGACGCTGCGCTTATTGAATGGCTAGAAGATATTGTACACATATTTGAATCAGAAGTACATTTGGTGCTTGCTGATGAAGAAACTAAACAAGAAAAGAAGAAAACAAATTTCTTTAAATCCCAAGCTTTTGAGTGGACCAAAATTGGTGTTGGTTTTGTGACTATTGTTTTATTGCTTACCCTAAACCTTAATTTTTGGATTCAACTTGGCGTAGGTCTTGCAGTATATTTGCTTGTTAGTTATGATGTAATTATAAAAACTTTTAAAAAGATAACAAAAGGCAACTTTTTAGATGAAAATTTCTTGATGACTGTTGCCACCATCGGCGCACTTGCATTGCAAGAGTTTAGTGAAGCGCTAGGTGTCATGGTGCTATACAAAATTGGTGAGATATTCCAAGATTATGCATTGCAAAAAAGTAGAAAAAATATTATTGACTTAATTAACTTAAAGGCAGAACATGCAACATTACTTAGAGATGGCGAAGAGCATACTTGCAAACCAGAGAAATTGCAAGTTGGCGATATAATCTTAATCAAAAAAGGTGAGCGTGTGCCTGTAAACTGTGCCGTTATTGGAGGTAGCACTTATGTAAACACAGTTGCACTTACTGGCGAAACCAAATTAAAAACAGTATATCCAGATGATGTGCTCCTAGGAGGATACATTGTGGATGGGGCGCCTGTGCGTGCACGCGTGATTGCTGAATACAAGAATAGTGCAGTGGCACGTATTTTGGACCTTGTGGAACATGCAACTAGCAAAAAAGCAAGAGCAGAAAAATTTATTAGTAAATTTGCTCGTGTGTATACACCAGTAGTAATGGGGCTTGCACTTGTTACAGCATTTATTCCACCAATTTTTGTGGGTAATATTAGTACTTGGATATATAGGGCATTATCATTCTTAGTAATTTCATGTCCATGTGCAATAGTGATATCTGTTCCGTTGACTTATTTTGGCGGCATAGGTATTAGTGCAAAAAATGGATTACTTATAAAAGGTGCAAGCACACTTGAAACTCTTGCATCAGTAGATACAGTAGTTGTAGATAAAACAGGAACACTTACAAAAGGTGTGTTTGAAGTGCAAGAAGTGTACAACACAGATAGTTGCACGCGTGATAACTTAATTAAGTTTATGTGTTATGCAGAAAGTGGTAGTAACCACCCAATTGCAAAAAGCGTGATGAAACTATATTCAGGCAAAATATTCCAAAGCAAAATATTTGAATACGACGAAGTAATTGGCCTTGGTATTATGGCAGTAATAGAAGGCAAACAAGTACTTTGTGGCAATGAAAAATTATTAAAGAAAAATAATATAAAGTTTAAAGCATGTGACAAGCCTGGCGTTGTTGTATATCTAGCAATAAATGGCGAATATGCAGGCTATGTGCTTATTTCAGACGCATTAAAAGAAAATGTGAAATATGATATTGAAACTATTAAATCAGTTGGCGTAAAACACATAGTAATGCTAACAGGTGACACTGACGATATTGCAAGTAGTGTTTCTAAAGATCTTGGAATTAATGAGTATTATGCTAATTTATTGCCAGAAAACAAAGTGGAAATATTACAAAACATATTAAAAGACGGCAAGGGCAAAGTTGCATATGTTGGTGATGGTATTAATGATGCGCCTGTGCTTATGCTTAGTGACGTGGGTATTGCAATGGGTAAATTTGGTCAAGATGTTGCTATTGAAGCAGGTGATGTAGTGCTATTAAACGATACATTATCTAGCATCACTAGTGCAATTAAGATTGCAAAACGCACACGCCTTGTGAGTGTGGTAAATGTTGTGTTTGCCCTAGGTGTTAAGGTGGCCATCATGATAATGGGTGTATGTGGTATATCTAGTCTTTGGTGGGCAGTTATTGGCGATGTGGGTGTATCCATTGTGGCAATACTTAACGCAATGACAATGTTACTATATAAACCAAATAAACAACAAATACAAAAAGACACTAGCAAATAGTGCCTTTTTTGTTGTTGACAAGATTGAGTCGTAGTGGTATTATTTAGGTATGAAAAACATTAAATCCCAACAACAACAATACTAAGCAAGTTGTGTATAAGAGTCCTTATGCATAACATTTTTGTTGTTTTAAGGATGATATAAATAAATTACTTTGTCCTTGAAACATGTTTCAAGGATTTTTTGTTTGTAAAATATAATTATTTTGATAAAATAATTTATGTAGGAGTAAGATATGAAAAGTTTTAATGATGTAAAGCTAGAAAATATGATTGCACATCGTCCAAAATTTCCAAAGCGTGCAATGATTACATCTGGTATGCCAAATGGCAATAAGTATTTGCATATTGGCCATGCAATGATGTGGGTGCACACTGATATTTTTGCACGTTTTATGCGTGATAGAATTGGGTATGACAATGTGTTACATGTGTCTGGCACAGATAGCTTTGGAAGTCCTGTGGAAGAAGGATATCGCAAAGCTATAGAGGCTGGCGAGTTTAAGGGTACAATAAAAGAGTTTGCTTTATCCAAAAGACAATTTCAAAAAGATACATTTGAGAAATATGAAATTGGTATAAATTTGTATTCTGGTTCTTGCACAGATGAGGCAGTGCCTTTGCATGAAGAGACAGGTGCATGGATTTTTAATACTTTGCGTGAAAATGGTTTTATGAATAAACTTTCCACATATCAATTTTATGACGAAAAGTTAGGAATATTTCTTAATGGTAGGCAAGTAATTGGTAAGTGTCCAATAGATGGATGCACAGGTGAAAAAGGATATGCAGATGAATGTGACTTAGGTCATCAATATATGCCTAGCCAATTGATTGACCCTGTGAGTGTGTTGTCTGGTGAAAAACCAGTTTTGAAAAAAATTGACAACTGGTACTTTGACCTTCAAAATCACACAGATTTATTAAAAGATTGGGTAGAATATCTAAAAAAGAATACAAAAACACGTGAAAGCGTGATAAAAACAATTGAAGAGTTTTTAAAGAAACCAGAAATATATATCAAAAAAGAATACGAAAATGAATTTGAAAATGTAAAATTTTTGCTTCCAACTTTTGAATATAAAGATGATACAAAAAGTAGTTTTACCATTGTATTTGACAAGCTTGAAGATAGAGAAGTGGCATGCGAAATGCTTACAGATGCGGGCATTAGATATCGTACTGGCAAAACACTTGTACCATTTAGACTTACCGGCAACTGCGAGTGGGGTTTGAAATGTCCAAAAGAAGCGGGCGATAACTTGACATTTTGGGTGTGGCCAGAAAGTCTTTGGGCACCTATTACATTTACAAAGCAATGGTTAATATCACAAGGTAAACCAAAAGAAGATTGGCGCAAATATTGGTGTGACAAAGATTGCCAAGTATATCAATTTATTGGTGAAGATAATATTTATTTCTATGGCCCTGCGCAAACTGCAATGTGGTTCTGCATGCAAGGAAAAAATCCTAGTGTAAATATACCAGATGGAAATTTAACAATTCCTCAAATTGTCAGTGATAAGCACTTGTTGTTCTTAGGTAAAAAAGCAGGCAGCAGCAGTGCAGTAAAAGCACCACTTGCGCATGAATTATTGAATTATTACACTCCTGAGCAATTGCGTATGCACTTTATGGGTATGAATGTAATAAATAACCCAGCAAGCATATTCCCAAAACCATTAAACCCAGATGCTGATCCAAATGAAGTGGATCCTGTGGTACGAGAAGGCAATTTGCTTACAAATGTATTTAATAGAGTGCTTAGAAATCTTTGCTACACATGGCAAAAAGATTTTGATGGATTTATGCCATATGGCACACCAGATGAAGATATAATTAAAGAAGGTGAACTTAGTTTACTAAAATATGAAAAACTTATGAGCGAGCAAAAACTTCATATGGTGAGCTATGAACTTGACACATATATTAGAAATATCAATAAGTATTGGGCAAAATATTCAGTGGAATTTGATAAAGACAAAGAGAAAGAAAAACAAGTAATAATCAATACACTTCACATGGTGCGTGTGGCAATGTTAGAATTACACCCAGTGGCACCTGTTGGTGTGGAAAATTTGGCTAAATTTATGGGAATTAGTAGTGAAGTGTTTAAATGGGAAAATGAAGACAAACTTATTTATGACTTTATTGAAAATCCAAAGCATCACAAACCAACATTCTTAAATCCAAGAGAAGATTTCTTTACCAAGCATCCAAGTCAATTTGAACAAGAATAATTTAAGACACATTTTATATGTGTCTTTTTTGTGCTGTGTAAAATCATTTTGATAAGTTTAGTTTATGTGGTAAGATAGTACGTAGAGTTTATAACTTAAGGTGTAAAATGAGACTAATAGATGAAATACAGTGCGGAAACATTATTTGTGGCGTAGCAAAAAATAAGGTAGACATTGAAGCTGCCGAAAAATTACGCTATGATATGCTTCTTATGGATTTTAATACAGAAAATACAAATACTAATGCTACAGATAAAAGTGAATATGATGATATCTGTGAGCATTTGATTGCAATAGATACCGACACAAACGAAGTGGTTGGTACTTATAGAGTGCTAGCTAGCAACAAATTGCCAAAAGGTAAAATGTGGGTAACTGAGCATGAGTTTGATATTTCAAATTTAAGAAATTGTGGCGAAGGTATTGTGGAATTATCTAGGGCAGTAGTGCATACTGATTATCGTAATGGTTCAGTTATCAAAATGCTTTGGAAGGCATTATTTAACTACGCAGTAAAATATAATATTAGGTACTTGTTTGGTACAGCAAGTTATCATGGGGTAGATAAATCAAAGTACACCAACTCATTTGCTTGGTTAAATGATAAATATTTAGTTGATGATGCTTTATCTTGCTCACCAATTGAACACACTGTTGCATTTGGCAATAGTTATGATTTGGAAAAGGCAAAAGATGAAACACCATCGCTTATCAAAGGATATCTTGCTATGGGCTCCAAGGTAACCAAAGGCGCATACATTGACTACGAGTTTGGTAGCATTGATGTGCTTACCATATTAGATTTGAAAAATGTAAGTAGGGTATTTGAGAGAATTATAAAATGAAATACAACAAAAAGAAATTATACTTAATAATTCCAATAGTGCTATTTTTGGGATTGCTTGCAATATTCATAAAAGATATTATTCAAATGCTCCCACTAATTAAAAACGCAGATGAAGAAAGTGTTCGTGCAGCGCTTAGCACACTTGGGCCAAAAGGTGCAATTGTGATAGGTTGCATTGTGGCTGTGCAATTACTCATAGTATTTATGCCATGCGAATTTATGGAAATTATGAGTGGTGTGGCATATGGTCCATGGTGGGGCACACTAATTTGCCTAACTGGAGTAATAGTTGGTGCAAGCTTGATATATGCACTAATTAACGTGTTTAATGTCAAATTAGAGGTACTTTTTGCCAAAAGCAAAAGTTATGAAACAATTTCAAAATTGTCACGAAGTACAAAATCAATAGGTAAATTATTACTTATACTATTTTTCTTGCCTGCAATTCCACTTGGTGTAATATGTTATTTTGGTTCCACCACAAACCTAAAATATCATTGGTACATTCTAATAACTGCAATTGGTGCATTGCCAAGTATTGTTATTGATACTGTTCTTGGTCATGTGTTTGTGGCAGCAATTGGCAAGTACTTTTGGTGGATACTAATAGCAGTTGTGTTATTTGCAGTGATTGCAATGTGGCTTGTAAAACTCTACACAACAAAGAAAATGAATATTGCACTATATGGCACAAAAAACCCAACGGTAGATATGGTGCTAGATAATCATAAACCAAGCTCACCAAAGGTAACACATATTTGGTTCTTAACAAGAGTGGCAAGACACCTAAAACGCAAATATAATGTAAAAGTAAATAATGAAGAAACAAAAAATCTAAAAGATCCTTTTATTGTACTTAGTCCACATGGGTGTTGGGCAGATTTCTTGCTAACATTCCTTGCAATCAAACCTTACAAAACGCACATCATGATGAATGCATATTACTTGTACAATAAAAAGACTCAGGGAATACTTCTTGATACAGGCGTAATTCCTAAAAAAATGTTTGCTAATGACTTAAAATCAATCAAAGATTGTATGGCTGTAGTAAAAAATGGTGAAAGCATTCTTATGATGCCAGAAGCACGACTAAGTATTGATGGAGCAAATCAACCATTTGCACATGGCCTTGGCAAACTTATAAAGAAATTAAACATACCAGTAATTACAATTGAATCTCATGGCGCATACTTATCTATGGCAAAGTGGGTGGAAACAAAACGCAAAGGTGCAATTGAAATTACCACACATTTAACCTTGACCCCAGAAAAGATACAAGAACTAAGTGCAGACGAAATTGATGATATTTGCGCAAAAGCACTTGCATTTAATGATTTTGAATGGGTAAAAGATTCGCCATATGTGTTTAAGGGCAAAAACATGCTAGAAGGCGCAGAAAACCTAATATACAAGTGTCCAAAATGTGGTCATGAATATACTCTAATTGCAGATAAAAACACAATTACATGTACACACTGCGGTTTGCAAGTGAGTATGAATGGAAAGTATCAATTTATCAATCCATATGGCAATATTCACAACTTGCAAGATTGGTATAAGTACCAAAGAGTAGAAGCACAAAAGGTATATGATAGTGGCAACTTCAAATTGGAAACAGAAGTGGTTTTGAAAACATATGACGACTATGGTAAAGGTATAGTGCCAGTTGGCGAAGGAAAGTGCGTGCTAGATAAAGATGGCTTGCGTTATGATGGCACATTCAAAGGCGAAGAGCATCATTTAGCTATACCTGCCCACGCAATGCAAGCATTGCCATTTGGTTGCGGTGAAGATTTTGAAACGTATTGGGATAATATCTTTTATTATTTTGTTCCAAAAGAAAATAAAGCACAATGCGTGCAATGGGGAATATATAGCGACATTATGATACAAAATGCTAAAAAAGATGAATAGTTCATACTATTCATTTTTTTTGTAAAATTAGTAGATATATTTGCTAAATAAATTGCATAATGATATAATATGGTATAACTTAAATTTAAGGAGATGAATCACATGGCAGCAAAAAAGGATTATTTTGGTTTAGAGTGGATTGTTAGCTTAATTCTTGCTATTATCCCATTCACATCATGGATCTGTGGTGCTTTGACAAGATTCCAAGAGGGCAAACTTGTAGCAGGTATTATTCGTTTGTTCTTTGGTTTCACAATAATCTGGGTTCTAGATTTAGTATTCATGATTACACAACACCAAATCTGCAGACTTCTAAATGTTTAATTTAGTAAGCAAAAAAGCACACCGATAGGGTGTGTTTTTTTTGACTTTATAAATAATATGAAAGAATATTATTTATGATTTACCAATAAAATGTGGTGCTATATTGTTGTACAATAGACAGTTTTATTGTATTATATAGAAGTTTATGGATAATTTTGTAAATTGGATAATGAGTCACAATACACTTTTGTATAGCATATTCTTTGGAATTATGCTTATTTTTGCTTGTGTGTTTATTGTGAGATATTACGTAACAAACAAAAGTAATTTGTCGGCAAAACAAATTGTGCCACTAGTAATTACGCTTGTGCTATTTGCATATAGCTTCGAGCAAATTTCTTGGGGCCATTTTTACAAATTGCTTGGCTTCAATATGTTTACATTCTATTTCTTGCTAGCATTTTTGTATTACGACAAAATTAGCAAACGCAAAATTACAAATATTGCATTCTGGTTTTTGTTGCTATCATCCATTTTAACATTTATTCTTGGATTTATTCCAGTATTTGAACAATATTTCTGGTATGGGGCAGAACACAGATTTGCAGGCATTGTGGGTAATCCAAACACACTTCAATTTTGTGTGGCTGTTACTTTGGCTGCAACACTCACAATATTCTTTAAAGGTGGCATGGGCAGAGTGGAAATGTACTTTAAGTGCTTAACCCTTGCAGGCATTGGCCTACTCACCAAATCAAAAACCTTTATGGTGATATTTGTGTTACTACTACTTACATATCTAATTTTTGAATTCATTTACCATGCAAAAGTTGCTGCTATTGAGCTTGGCACAATACTAGTGGTATTTGGCGTGATATATCTCATTTGGGGTAGAGTAATTATAGATTCACTACTTTCTAGATTGTACCTTGACGACACCACATCATTTATCAATGGCATCACATCAGATAGATGGGAATTGTGGGGCAAGTACTTGGGTTCTTGGACAGAAGATACATGGGCACTACTATTTGGCCAAGGATTTAGTTCGCCAGACTTTATATATGGTGGCACTCACAACGACTATATCTTTGTGCTATACAACCTTGGCATTATTGGTGGTGTGCTTGTGCTTGGTCTTGGCATATCATACATTGTGGCATGCAAGGATAAATTCAAAAATTTCCGCATTTGGAACTTGGTGCCAGTAATTACAATAATTGCAATTTCTTGCACAGAGAATTTGCTAATTCGTGCATTCTCACTGCTTAGTGTATTTTGCTTTATGTTCTTGCTTGATAGCGAGAATTACAAAAAGGTGTTTAAAAAATTAAGTGATAGCAAAGTAATGCTAATTTGCACAACCGACAATATGATTTGGCAATTTTTATTGCCACATATCAAGGATATGCAAGACGCAGGTGCAGATGTGCATTTGGTTTGCCATAAAACGGGGTTCTGGTTTGACGAATTAAAAGATATGGGATTTACCATGCACAATATCAATATGAAACGCAATCCTGTAAATCTTACAAACATAATTGCATATTTCAAGTTGTGCAAGTTACAACGCAAAGAAAAATATGACCTTGTATATTGCCAGCAACCAGTTGGTGGAATGCTTGGCAGATTAGTTGGAGCAAGATTCCGCTTGCCAGTGATATACACAGCACATGGATTATTCTTTTACAAGGGTAATAGTAAACTAAAAAATTTTGTGTATAGGTCTGCTGAACGCGTGCTTGCAAGTAGCACAGATGTATTCATCACAATGAATGATGAAGATTATAATGCCACAATCAAGTGGCCACCAAAGTTTAAATACAAAATTCATGGCATTGGAATGAATCCAGATAAATATGAAAAAACAAAATTTATCAAAAATCAATTAAGACAACAGCTTGGCCTTAATGATGGAGATAGATTGGTGATATCTATTGGTGAATTTAGAGGCGTAAAAAATTATCCAACCATGGCAAAAGTGATGCAAAAAGTTATGCAAAGTGAACCAGACGTAAAATGGTTAATTTGTGGTACTGGTGCAGATAAGCAAGACATAGAAAATCTTGTAGCAGAGTTGGGAATAAAAGACAATGTGAAATTCCTAGGATATCGCAAAGACGTTGATAGAATTGTGCGCATTAGTGATATTATGCTTCACTCATCATATCGTGAGGGGCTTACAATGAGTATTATGGAAGTAATGCATTTTGGTCTTCCGGTAGTAACCACAACTTCGCGTGGTAACAAAGATTTAATTGTGGATGGCGAGGGTGGATTTACTCTTGACCCATTTGATGTGGATGCGCAAAGCGAAGCAGTGATTAAGTTACTAAATAATCCAACGCTCAGAACAAAAATGGGCAACTTCAATAAACAAGAAGTAAAGAAATACTATTTAGATAATGTTCAAAGCGAACTAAAACAAATATATAAGGATTGTGATTTACTATGATTATATACTACTTATTATTTGTTATAATTTTGCTTTGTGGATTGTATTCCATTTATGTTAATACAAATGAATATGATAACACATACCATTCAAAAAGTGTTTTAAGATTAGTATGTGACAAATTATTTAAGGATTATTTATTTGTCGTACTATTGTTAATTGTCTTTGGTGCATACAGAGGTTTTAGAGTTGGATTAGACAATCCAATGTATCTTAGTTACTATCATGCACTTGAAGATAATTTTGCAGCAAACTGGTCACTATATGGATTTGAATTTGGTTATAGGGTAATCAATGCTTTTGCTTATGGATTAAATATTGGTTATTTTGGTGTGCAACTTATTTGCACAACAATTATTGTATTGTCGTTTTATAGATTTATTAATACATTTTCACTAAATAAAACAATTTCTTGGCTTTTGTTCTTGTGCCTTGGAATATATGCACAATCACTTTGTATAGTAAGGCAAATGCTTGCACTAAGTTTTGTTTTGCATGCAATCATAAGTTTATACAACAAAAAGTATTTTAGATATGTTATCTACACAATTATTGCTGTGTTATTTCACAAATCTGCGTTAATTACACTTGTGTATTTGCCACTAGCATTTATACCTTTAAGTGAAATTAGTGTAGCAATATATACAGCTTGCGCAACACTTGTATCTGTTACATTTATTCCATTATTCAAGCTATTTGTAAAAATATTTGATTCAAGGTATGCTTATTACATATTTGGTGACATTGGTGAATTTAATACACCTGTTAGTTTGCCAGATATGTTATTTACAATAGGTATGTTGGTACTATTTATTGTTGTATTTCTATTTAAAGATAAATTATCAAAAACAGATCAACTAAACAATAACAAATTCTTAACATTATTTTTGTTTGTACCACTCATTAGAATGTTTGGTGCATACATTCAATTTCCAACATTATCACAAAGAATTACACCTTATTTCTTCTTTTCAATAATTGTGATAGTACCATATTATTTAAAACTAATTAAAGAAAAATATACCAAGTGGTATGTGCCCGCACTAGTTGTTACTATTGCCGGTGCGCTTGTGTACATGTACTTCTTGTACGCAGTAAAAGTAAGTTGTGGCGTTGTGCCATATAATTTTGAAATATTATAGGAGAAAAAATGATACCAAAGATTATTCACTACATTTGGCTAGGTAAAGGTGAAACACCGAAGGTGTTTGACAAGTGCCTTGCCTCATGGAAGAAATATTGCCCAGATTGGGAAATCAAGCGCTGGGATGAAAGTAATCTTAATATAGACTTGTGCCCATACGTACGCGAAGCATACGATGCACGCAAATTTGCATTTGCTTCTGACGTATTGCGCCTAGATGTGCTCAATCGCTTTGGTGGAGTATATTTAGATATAGATGTGGAACTACTAAAACCCATTGACGAGTTTTTGGATGAGTACGCATTCACTGGCTTTGAAACAAGTGGCTTAATTGCGCCAGGACTAATTCTTGCATGCGAAAAAGAAAATTTGGATTTTGTAGCAATATTAAACAGTTACAAGTCTCGTCACTTTTTGGTGGACGGAGTGCAAGACACAAAAACCATTTGCCAAACATTTACAGAGTATTATGAGAAATTTGGTCTAAAAGCAGAGAATATAACTCAAAAAGTAAACAATTTTACTGTGTATGCTAGTGAATATTTTAGTCCATATGATGTAATAACAAACAAAAAGAAAATAACATCTAAAACATATTCAATCCATTGGTATAATGCTAGTTGGTATACACCATGGCAAAAGTTTAAACGTGGTTGCAAAAAATGCTTAAACTTTGTTTCATTTGGATTGTTTGGTAAAGTGTTACAAAAGGTAAGAAAGAAATAAATGAAAGATTTAATATCAGTCATTGTACCAGTGTACAATGTAGAGAAATATCTTAATAGATGTGTAGATAGTATTTTAAACCAAACATACACAAATTTGGAAGTAATACTAGTGGATGATGGCAGCCCTGATGGCTGTCCTGCCATTTGCGATGCATACGCCAAGAAAGATAAACGTGTGAAAGTAATACATAAAGCAAATGGAGGGGTAAGCGATGCACGTAATATGGGCATTGATTCAAGCAAATCGGAATATTTAACATTTGTTGATAGTGATGATTGGCTTGAAAAAGATTATATTCAAACTTTAAGCAATTATGTGGATGCTGCGGATTATGTATGCTGTGGGCTTACTTGCTGGCTAAATAATACTGGCAACAACTTTGATAATATTATTAGTGGAATTAAAGTAAATAAGAAAAATAACACTGTTATTCGCAAATGCAAAAAGTTTAGTGGGAACATGGAAAAACAAACAAAAAACTATTTTCGCGCATTTGAAAAAGCAGTAGTGCTTGGGCCAATGTCTAAAATTTATAAAAAATCTTTAATTACTACTAATTTTATCGTTGGTAGAAAGAAGGGCGAAGATGTGCTATTTAACGTTGCATATTTGAAAAATTGTAAAACAATTTGTAATATAGATTATGCTGGCTATAATTATGAGTGCAGAAATGAAAATTCAGCAATACATACAATAAAATTACAAAGTAAAGACGATGATGAGTTTATTGCGGGTATACAATCTTTGGCGGATGTGTTTGGCACAAAAGCAAACAAGTATATCAATTCATTTGTTGTGATTGATGCTTTTAAAACTATGTGTGCAGATAATATAGTGTTAGCATACAAGGATTATTATGCTGCAAACAAGCAAATTATCAAAAATTCAAAAGCAATATTGCTTAAAAATAAAATTTTGCTTTATCTAATAAAGCATAGGCACTTTAAATTACTTGCAAAATTAGTAAGACGTAAATTTTCGTAAAAAGGAAATAAAATGAAAGATTTAATATCAGTCATTGTACCTGTGTACAATGTAGAGAAATATCTTAATAGATGTGTAGATAGTATACTTGCCCAAACATACACAAATTTGGAAGTGATACTAGTAGACGATGGCAGTCCAGATGGCTGTCCTGCTATTTGTGATGCGTATGTAAAGAAAGATAAACGTGTGAAAGTTATTCACAAGGCGAATGGTGGGCAAGGTACCGCACGCAATGCAGGTCTTGATATTGCAAAAGGGGATTATATTTCGCTTATTGATTCTGATGATTGGATAGAAAAAGATTTTATTAAAATATTGCATAATTACATTATAAATAATGATGCCGATTTAGTTATTTGTAATTATAATGAAGTTAATGAACAAGATCAAATTATAAAACACAGCAATTTACAATATAAAGTATACAAATCAAATAAGTTTGATTTATTATTTAATCAAATTGATACTGTACCAGTTATTGTTCCATGGAATAAGTTGTATAAAAAATCCGTGTTTAGCAATTTAAGATATGCTGATACTAGAATATATGAAGATGAAGGTATTGCATATCAACTAATTAATAATTGCAAAAAAATAATTGTTGTTAATGATGTTCTTAATAATTATATGATAAGAAGTGGTAGCACCATGGATAAGTCGTTGGTGAATGAGCGAATGTTAGGTGTTATTAAAATAATGGAAGAAAGATTAAATTATGTGAAGAATACAGAGTATGAACAATCTGCCACAAAAATGTTTTTGTATTCTATATTTTTATCATACATGCGCGTTTACAAAGATAAAGAATTGCGTAATTTAGTATATAAAATTTTTATTGATAATTATAAATTTGTAAAAAAATTACCAGTTAAGGATAGATTTAAATATAAAATGTTTAGATTATTTCCTAAAATTATTGTAAATATTAAAAGGAGTCGATGATGAATATTTTAATGTGCATAAATAATGGTTATGTACACCCAGCGATTAATTTAATGTATTCAATAAGACAGTATACTGAATGTGATATTGATTTGTTTATATTATCCACTGGTTTAAATGATAATAGTCTAAACGAATTGCAAAAAAAATTAGAAGCAATATCAATCAATGTACATACTTATATATCTAAGGATATTGATATGGAACTCAATATAGGAAATAATCATTATAGTGTTGATATGTTTTTAAGGATATTGTCCTTTGGTATTTTACCTAAAAATATTGAAAAGATATTATATTTAGATGCAGATATTATAGCTTTAGATAATATAGAATTGTTGTATAATCAAAATTTGGGCAATAAACTCCTAGGCGTAGTTGAGGATATAAAAGGAAGTTCAAACAAAAATGCTGAATATATAAAAACAATAAATATTCAACATAAGTATTTTAATTCCGGTGTAATGCTAATGAATCTATCTGCCATTAGAAAAGAGTGGGATATTAAAAAAATTAAAGATTACATTTTTCATAATTCTTCAAAGTATAGATATCCAGATCAAGACATGTTAAATGTTTTATGTTCTAATAAGCAATTACAATTTTTAGATATAAAATTTAATTATCAAATAAGACACAATGAAAGCATAGATATAGATAATGTTGTCATATTACATTATGTGGACAGATTAAAACCTTGGAATGTTTTTATTATTAAACCTCACGAAAAACTATTTTGGGAAAATTATAAGCTTATAAAATCAAAAGAATTATATCGAATTAGAAAATGTTTTTTAAAGAAAAGATTGATTGGAAAGATTAGAAAAGTATTACATTTAAAGTAAATATATGGAAAACGAAAGAGTAAAAAATATTAAACGCAATTTAATATTTAATGTTATTAAATATGGGGTGGACCTAGTATTTAAGTTTGTTTTGCGCACTGTAATGATTTATTATCTTGGTGTGCAATATTTGGGACTAAATGGACTATTTAGTAACATTTTTACTTTTCTTAACCTTGCCGACCTTGGTATTGGCACAGCAATAGTATTTAGCATGTACAAGCCAGTGGCAGAAAACGACATAGAAAAAATTAAAACTTTGCAAAATATATACAAAAAGTTTTATTTGATAGTAAGTATAATAATACTTGCACTCGGTGGAATAGTGACGCCATTTATAAAATCATTTATCAATGGTGAAAGCCCAAGTGATATAAACTTGTATTTGCTTTTTGGTATGTACCTAATTAATGCTGTGTGTGGATACCTATTTGCACACAAACGATCCCTTCTATTTGCATACCAACGCAACGATATTGAAAACAAGATTAAGTCCGTTTGCACAATAGTTATGTCTGGCTTGCAAGTTGCAGCAATTGTGATATTTAAGAATTACTACATATATTATGCAATCACAATAGTATTTACTATTGTGGATGCCCTTTGGGTGTATCTTGTTGCAAAGAAATATTATCCAGAGATATCGGGCCCATCAAATAAGCTTGATGATGATACCAAGAGAGAGATAACTAGAAATATAACAGCTATAAGTATGCATAAAGTAGGCGGTGCGATAGTATTCTCCACAGATAATATACTTATTTCCGCATTTATTAGCCTTACTGTGCTTGGAGCATATTCTAACTATGCATTAATTTTTACCACCTTGGGCACGTTGTATATATTACTTAACAATGCATTAACGAGTAGTTTGGGTAACATGGTTGCTAGTTGTGATGTAGAATACTGCTATAAAAGATTTAGGTTGGTAAATTTCTCTTACTCATATTTAACTGCGTTTACAACTATATGTATGTTTGTGTTATTCCAACCATTTATCAAAATGTGGACATCAAACAACCCTGATTATTTGCTTAATGTGTATACAGTGATGTTATTATGCATTAGTTATTATTTAACGCGCATGCGCACATCAGTTATATTGTTTAGAGATGTAACAGGTTTATTTTGGAACGATAGATGGAAACCAATTGTGGAATCTGTGGTAAACCTTGTGGCATCACTACTACTTGTAAAACCACTTGGATTAAATGGTATAATACTTGGAACTATTATTAGCACAGTGATTGCACCATTATGGGTAGAGCCACTAGTGCTATACAAACATTACTTTAAAAAGCCGCTTGTAAAATACTTTACACGCTATGCAATAGACACAATTATTATGGTGGCGGCAGGTGTGGCATGTTACTTTATTTGCGCACTAATTCCAGAAGGTGGAATATGGTGGCTACTACTTAGATTTGGTGTGTGTGCAGTAAGTTGTGCATTGTTCTTATTCATATTAAATCTACTTACACCAGAAGGCAGAAGTGTGATAGGTTATGCAAAAAGATTATTTAAAAAGAAAAGTGATGAAAACACAGCTAAGTAATAGTTGTGTTTTTATTTTTGTTCCAATAATAAAAGGTGTATAATTGTTATTATACTTAGGAGAAATGATAGATAATTATGTACGCATTTTTTAAGAGAACTTTTGATATATGTTTTAGTGCAGTAATGCTAATACTACTTAGCCCTGTGATGGCGGTTACTGCGTTACTTGTAAGAATTAAACTTGGCGGACCTGTGATATTTGTAAATTACAGGCCAGGCAAAAATGGCAAGGTGTTTGCTTTATACAAATTTCGTAGCATGAGTAATGCTAGGGACGAAAATGGTGACTTACTTCCAGACGAAAAACGTTTTACTAAGTTTGGCAAATTACTTCGTGCCACATCACTTGACGAGTTGCCACAATTGTGGAATATTTTGAAGGGTGACATGAGTCTTATTGGTCCACGCCCAAGACTAATTAAAGATGCATTATATTTTGGCATAGAAGGAAATAAAATATATAGTTTGGCAGTACGTCCAGGTTTATCAGGGCGCAGCCAAGTGTATGGCAGAAATGACAACACATGGGACAAGATATTTGAGCACGATAAGTATTATTGTGAGCATTTTGGGTTTTGGCAAGATTTTAAGATATTCTTCCGCACATTTTATGTTGTGCTAAGTCACAAATCAATAGAAAAAGAAGAGTTTAAGTATTACAATGATTATTGCTTTGCTAAGGGTTTGATTGATGAGAATGAATACAAACGTGGCCTTGCAGAGCACAAAGCGATGGAGCATAATTGCGATCTTGGAATCACACAATATGTAACCGTAAAAGGTGAAATTCCAAAACTAACTAAGGCAAAACAAACTAAACAAAATGTTGTTGTGGATGATGAAGAATTGAAAACCGCAAACGAATAATAAAGCACCGACATGGTGCTTTTTATTTTTAGGTATTGAAAATAAAATAATGTAGTGGTATAATAATAATTGTAACGAGGTGGTAATTTATGAGTGTTGAAAGAGAGTTGAAGCATAAATTTTTTGATAGAAACGAGTACAAATATTATTTGATATCTGTATTGAACAGGCGCTACAAAGAGTATGATGGTAAAGATTTTACACGCGCACTTGTGCAAACAATGGAAGGTCAATTTATTGATTTTATGAAACATGAAGAGTTTTTGGATAAAAAACTTGGCGATGTGGAAAAAACTTTTAATAGCAGAATATTAGAAGGCAAAAAGTTTAGTGGTGAAGAAAAAGATAATTTGCTAAATTATTTATTTAAATCACGCATTTATCAAAATAGCCTTGTAAACTTGTATTGCGCATGCGAAATTGAGTGTGAGCGCAAAGCAGAGTTGGAAGTAAAACCATATAAGTTATTTATAGAAAACTTGCGTGCAATATGTTCGCAAAGGAAAGATGAAGATTTTTTGGAATATGAATTGAACTTTGATAAAAAGGCAGTGGAGCGTGTGCTTATGCTTACTCCTGAGCAAATGTGCGGATTAGAGCCAGTGCAATGTAGATATGAATACAAAATTGTGAATGGCGAACAAGAGATTATTTCTGAAAAGAAAATGAAATTTTTGCCAGTATCTGCAAAGGGCTATAAAAAGTTAAAAGAAAGTGGATACAAAGCTTCTTGTTATGAAGAGCTTGGTGAGAAGTTTAATTCAAAATACAACAAAGTGTTGAAAACTTCTGATGAAGAAAAACTTTTAAATGAAAAATTGGAAGAAGAATACAAAATGCTAAATCCACACACTTACCTTATGGATTCCAAAATTGAAGAAGGCAAGAGAATTGCAAAAGCTTTTGAAGAAAAACATCCACATTTGTTTGATAAAACAATGTAAATAATTAAAGTAGGTCAAAAGTGGCCTACTTTTATTTATTTTGGGTATTGTAAGTTTAACTAATATGTGATAAAATAGCTTTGTATTAAACAATAGAGGTGCAAAATGAAAGAAGATTTTTTATACACAATGGGCAGTGAATACAATTACAGAGTAAAAGGACATTTGTTCCACGAGGATAATTATTACTATTATCTATTGCAAAAAAGAGAGTATTATAAAGATTCAACTTTCGCAGGTATTTACAACAATACATGTGAAAAAATTGCAGCAATTGAAGCAAACAAAGAAAAATTTGATGCAATAACAGCATTGATGCATGATTTCTTTGAAAAATATCTTGGTTTTGGTACAACCAAAGAAGCAGTTGAAAAAAGACAAGCAATAATGGAATCAGACCCAAGTGCATTTGAAAACAACAGAGATATTGCAAAAATGCTTATGCACACACGCCTTTACAGAGAGCAAATGGTTAATTTGTTTGTTGCAGCAAAAGAATCAATTCCAAGTGGCACAAAAAATGAATTTGAAGCACTATGCAAATTGATAAGAGACAACTTATTTGCATTGAGCGTACAAGAGAAAGATCATTTCTGGTCTGATGCAGTGCAAGTGATGCCAAAAAATAAAATTTGCTTAATGTTATCTAGTGATGATGCAAAGAATGTTGTGCTACCAGTAAGCTATGAAGATAGTGTAAAATTAAATTTTGATAAAATCGCAGAGGGTGACAAAGTAAGAACAGTAAAAAGATTGGCAAGATCCTTTGAAGCCAAATTGGAACATGTTGTTACTAAATTTGAAAAAGAAACCGGCAAGGATTTCTATGAAGTAAACAAAGAAAACTTGACTATTTCTGACATGGCATGTGACCCACGCAGATATGGCAGAGAAACAGAAGTAAATAAGGGTAAAGAAATTGCCGAACGTGAAGAAAGAGTTTGTTAATTTAAACATTAAAAAAACCACGATTATTCGTGGTTTTTTTGTGTTTATTTAATATCGTTTTGTTCCTTTGACGCTTTCTTTTTTTCTGCTTGGCGCTTGGCAAGTTCGTTTGTGTTTTCTTGTCCTCTAAACACAACAAATTTGCACCACAAAAATTCAGTTACAAAGTTTAGCGCCATCATAATGCCTGTTACTATTGTTCCATTCCAACCAATGTATTCTAGGGCGTCGCCACCAAATACGGAAGCAGGGGTAAATGCACAATAATATAGAAATACTAGCGACATTGCAATTGGCACATTGTTTGCTGATTTAAAAGTAAACTTTCTATTGAAAGTAAAATTCCAAACGACTGATAATGTAAGACTTATCAAATATGTTGCCCACCATGATTTCCAACCAATAATGTCATACATGAGCTCAAATGAGGCGATTTGAATAAGCCCTGCGGATATTGAAAAAAGAGTAAACTTTGCTGATTGCCAAAGTGTTTCTTTTACTTTTTCTTGTTTTTCAATTTTTTTGTCTTTATTTTCTTCCATAATTTAAACCCACACTAATTATCACAATTATATAACAAATATATGTATTATCAAAACAAAAAACGACTAAATAAATTTAGTCGTTTATTTTGCTGTGAGATCTATACCAAGATTTAAATCGCTTGATTGCGTTTCTATAAGAGTAGGGAATTCAAATTTAACTAGTTTATTAAATGTTGGCCAGAATTCGTGATTGCCAGAATCGCTTTGGAATTCCAAAACTTCCACTTTGCTGCGTTTCTTGTTTAGTTGGTTTGAATAAGTGGAGTAGCTAAATGACATAATGGTTTTGAATCCATTTGCATTAATTGCTCTAAATCTTTCGCGTTTTTTCTCCACAATCATAATTGGCTGAATTGTTTTTAATAATGCTTCAACGTCTGCACTAATCCCATTTGGAATAAGTTCATATACTGCACTAGTGATAAATTTAATGTGGTCACTTATTCTGCTTCTTGGATTGATTTTAATTGAGAATGTGTCTGGAATGTTTGTTAAAAACATAATTCTGTTTACACCGGAATTAAATCTAACCACAAGTTCGCCACCTTCTTTACGTTTGTTTATGTTGATGGTGATGCCAACTTGATTGAAAAAGCAATCTGGCGTGTCATAATATGTTTTGGTTATGATACCTTTTTCATAAATAGTGATGCCATATCCTTTCAAAAATTGTCCACGTAAGATTTGAACTTTTTGTTTTTTTAAGTTGTCCATTAGGTACTTGGAACCCAAGTAACTGCTTTTTACTGTATCTTCCATAACAATATATTATATTACAATTTTTTGTAATAATCAACTTTAAATCAAGGTCATAATACAAAATTATTTGTCAAAATTAAAGAGTAAGTCATTGTATAGCAAATTTATTGAATTATTTAATAAAATTAGTTATAATAAATATGATATTATAGGAGGTGTGCGCATGAAAAGATTTTTAAGTGTCATTATTTTTGTGTTGTGCACCACTATACTCTTTGGTTGCGCAACAATTGAATATCAACATTGGATGCATCCAGACGGCAGTATCGAAGACATTATGATTTTTGAAATTGACCAAGATGTAGATAGAACTGTGGCAACAAACATCATAAATGATGTTTTCCGTGATGTTCAAAACTATTATGCAAAGCCTTTAATTGCTCAACGTGACCAATATGGCGATATCAATATTAGAGATGGTATTACAGTGCAAGTGCTTTCAAACAACGACATTGACCCAAAGTTTAGATATGTCAAAGTTGTCACAAGGTGTGAGACGCAAGAATTGTTTGAACTACTTAATACAAACATTTTGCCACATGTGTATCAGGCAAATGTGATTGACTTAAATAAAGATACAGACAAAGACAAATCGGGATATAGCGTAAGTGCATTTATCATTAAATACATTGAAAAAACATCTAATGCATTTGGAGATATCTCTAACTTTAGTTTGGAACTAAAAGATGATAGCCAACCAGTAAAAAACTTTACTGAAGTGTATGCAGAAAAATATGCAGATGGTGAGTTTAAGGCAAGTGATATTAAGCTTAGACAAATGTTTGTAACTACTGATTTAAGGTTAAAGAGTGATGCAGATGCTATAATGGAACAAGATGGATACAAATATCACTTGTGGGAACTAGATACATCTAATCCTGATCAAGAATTGATGTTTTATTATCAAACTGCAAATTCCACAGGATGGTATTATCTAGCCCTTGGAATTACATTTGTAATTATGTTTTTACTCATTATGACGTATGGCGTAAGAGTGGGTAAAACAAAACATGCAACATCTGATGAAGATGTACAAATTGATGAAGATGACAAAGATTTATGAAAAATGTTATTGAAAATAACAGTTTTTGTGATAATATAAGTGTATTATGAGTAGAGATAGATATTTTTTTGATAAACGTGTAATAAAAAAAGGATTAATTAAATACGGCATTATGTTTGTAATTGCACTACCTATTCTTATTGTGCTAAACATATACGTATTTGATAAATTGTCTTTTTGGGGTGCAACACTTCTTGATTGTGTTGTGTTACTTGCTGTTGTTGCAGTATGTCTTGTTGTATATAACAAGATTGAAGCACGCAAAGCACAAAAAGAACAAGAAGAGATAGAACGCCAA
>JAGCSP010000072.1 GCA_017964105.1 Clostridia bacterium
TAGATACAAATGGATTGAAAAAAGATATTCAAAATAAAATTGATGAACTTGACAACAATATCAAAAAAACTGAAGATCAAGTTAAAAATGGTTATCTATCACAAGATGATTTGGATAAGTTGAAAGAAATCAGAGCAAAATTGGAAGCAGACAAAGAAACTGTTTCTGATCCTTCTAAAATGGATGAAATGTATTCTAATATTATCCAAGGAATAATTAAGCAATCTAAGAGTAATGCAGCATATAAAAAGATTGAAGCTGTAATCACAAAAGCAATCAAAAGTAAACATGGGGAATTATCTCCAAGTGAAATTGTTGCAGCAATTAGAAATGAGCGTATTAATGGAAAACCTGTAGTAGAATACTATTTACAAAACGAAGGTAAGAATATTGAAACATTAAAAACTGTAGGTATCATTTCATCAATTCCACCTGTGTCAGGCTATAATAAGACTGACAAACAAATTGGTGATGTTATTAAGGGCACAAGAAGCAAAGAATTAACTAGTGAAGAATTATTAAATGTATATGGACCATTAATTGGAAGAAATTATTCTAATATACGTAAGTTTGCTGATCCAAAAAATTTACCAATAGAATATATAGCACAACATTTAAATAATGACTACGCTTTGTACAATAGGAAATATGGTCAAATTACAGATGGAATAGCGTCAGTAGTTGGGGATTTAAAAATCTATAATAGTAAAGTTGGAGACAAATATAAATCTCACTTTGAAAGTGAAAGAGCTATTTTCAGAGAAGGTGTTGTTCTTATAACTAGAGCAATGATTAAAGAAAATGCCAAATCAGATAAACCACAATTGTTATCTATTGAGCAAGTTGGTGAACAATACATTAGTAAAATTATTGGTGCAATGGGTTTAGAATTATCTAAAACAGAAGTTGATAATATTATTACTGAATCAATAAATGTTATAACTGGTTCTGACAATACAAGAACACATGATGCTTTTGTAAAAGAATTAATTAATTCTGGTACAGAATATAATAAAAAAGATCCTACTAAAAATCTAAATCCAAGTGAATGCACATATCAACTAGTTCAAGACACTGTGCTTAGATGTGAACAAACATTAGATGCAGCTGCATTAACATCACAAACTGCCTATCATGATGCTTGTGTAGCAAATTATTCTAAACTTTTAACACTTTTATCTAAAGAAGATTTAGAAAGCTTGCCAAATGAACAAAAATTAATTTTAGATACTCTTTTTGAAAAAGATTCTGCTGGCAAATATATTAAAAAAGATACTGGCTTTGTATTTCGTGATGAATTTAAAGGATTTAACGAAAAAGAGTTGGCTTTGAAAGTAATTTATGCCGCAGAATTTATTGAAACAGATCAAAAGTGCGCAAATTACAACAGTTAAGAAAAAACCCTTTACTAAATAGGTCAGAAATAAGTAAAATCAAAAAAGAATTAAAGTCAAAACATGAAGCAGAAAAAGAAGCGAAAGCGCCTAAAAAGAATAAAGCCATGTCTACAAAACCTACTGCTGCATGTTGGAGTAGTCCAAAAGCACAACTCAAATTTTATGAAGGTTTGTTGGATAGTATTTACAAATATCAAAATGCAGTTGCAATGGGTCTTATTAAACCTACAGTAGCTGCTCCATTTGATGCAAAATCATTGGCAGAGGAAACAGAACAAACAAAAACAAATCTTGTTACAATGAAGGAAATTCTCGAACGTGAAGATAAGGTTGACAAAATGAAATATTCCGTCATGTTTGGATTGGAACGTGATGTTGTTTTGCAAGAAATGAAATCTATTTTGGGTGATAGAATTAACGATGATAATGTTGCAAAAGTTTTAAAAGATAGCCGTATGAGCTTTACGAAATTACAAACTGAACTTGGTTTAACTGATGAACAATTGTCAAAACTAAACAAATTGACAGGCGCATATCATAAGTTACAAGTTATTTTAGGTGGAAAATCAGGTTCTGAAGATGTAAAGAAAGACGTTTTGGGTATGTATGATCCAGATAAAGCTAATTTGGAACTTAGAGAAAATCAAGAGGAGTATGATGCAGTATTTGGTGTTGCCAAAGGACTTGATGGTTCATACCTATATGAATATAAAGAAGTAGCCGAAGTTGTTGTTGACATGGGCCTAGAAGAAAAAGATTTATTAAATGAAAGTGGTGAAGTAAAATCTATCGACGAAGTGGTTCAATTTGCTGAAGCTTTAGGTAAGTCGCCAGAAGAAATTGAAAGACTAAAGAAATTGCAAAAAATGTTGCAACAAAAAATGCTCTCCAACTTTGAATCTACTTATTCTATGACAAACAGTAGCAATATGAATAAGCAACATGAAGAACATATAAATGAAACACCAACTAATGATACTTCTTCCACCAATGCACAGGAAACTGGTTCACAAGCAACAAGTGAAGATGAAAATGAATTGAGTAGATAAAACGTATAAAAAATTAGATTATTGTATTGAATAATAAAAACAATTGTGATACAATATGCATGTATAAAACCTTGCTGGAGGAAAAATCAATGGCAAAAAATACTAATATATATAAGTTTGAGATAATGGAACACATAATTTGTGCAAGAGAATTTACTACAAAAGAAGAAGTTGTAGAGCTTGCAAAAAAGATGAGTGAAATTGCTCAAGCAAATCCAGAATATTCTGATGAAATCAAACAAGCATTTCAAGATGCATACAGAGAGATTGATGAAGAATTAACTCTTGGCAATTTGCAAGAGATTAAGAAAATTATCGAAAGCCAAAATAATGAAGAATAAGAAATACACCCATATGGGTGTATTTTTTGTGCGAAGTTGGCGTGTATTAGGTTGTGAAAATAGTAATTTTTTGTTACAATTAGTGTGTTATGAAATTATTTGATTTGTATAACAATTCGCATGTGGCAACTATTGTGTCGCATGATGTGATAAACAATATGATAAACCATAGCTATATGCTAGTGTCGTCTGACACATATTTAGTGCGCGAATATGCAAAATATGTGGCAAGTGCTTTTTTGTGTAAATCAAATGATGCTCCTTGTGGTAATTGCAATGTTTGCAAACGCATAGAGCATGGTAATTATAGTGATGTGATAGTTTATCCAAAAGATAACAAAAACATAATGACAGAGGATATAAATAGTATTGTACTAGATGAAGCAGTATTGCCATTTGAGAGCGATAAAAAAGTATATATATTATATGATTTTGATAAAGCCACAGTGCAAGCTCAAAATAAGTTGCTTAAAACTTTGGAAGAACCAAATAAAAGCACAATATTTATTCTTACTGCAAGCAATATAAATAACGTGCTTCCTACAATTAGATCTAGGTCAAAAAAGATTGAAGTTGGTGTATTAGATGATGGTGTAATAAAAGATTATTTGATTAGCGATGGTGTAGATGCATTTACTGCAGAACTTGTATCAAGTCACTCATTTGGCAACCTTACATATGCATTGTCACACACTAAAAATATTAGCGGCAAAGAAATAATAGTTCTTGCTAAAGATATTTTTAATAATCTAAAAGATTCTAGCATGGTGCTAGAGTATTCAAATAAGTGTTTAAAATACAAAGATAATTTAGAAGACTTAGTAAGCCAAATGATGATATGTGTGCAAGATATAGCACGTATTTGTGCTACAAATGGAGAATCTAGCGAATATAATGTTGGCTTATATAATTTAAAATCGTTAGAAGCAATTTCTTCACTATGTGAAGAAGCAATTAAAAAGAATAATGCAAATTGTAATCCAAATTCAATAATTGATGGATTATTGCTAGGAATATTGGAGGCAAGATACAAATGCTAAAAACCACAGGTGTAAAATTTAATGAAAATGGCAAAGTATATTACTTTGAGTATATGCAAGGATTGAATAAAGGCGATAATGTTGTGGTAGACACAGATAATGGCCATGAATTAGCAATTGTGGCATATCCTGAAAAACAAATTGAAGATGACAAGATTGATGGAAAATTAAGTAAAATATTGCGTGTTGCTACAGATAAGGATATTGAGAAAATTCAATCGCTTAGAGCAAACAAAAAAGAAGTTATTTCTAAAGCTACTGAACTTGTAAATAAATACAAGTTGGACATGAAAATTGTGGACGTTGATTATACTCTTGATAGTAGTAAAACCACAATATTCTTTGTTTGTGAAGACAGGGTAGATTTTAGAGACTTGGTAAAAGATTTGGCGGGCATGCTTAAAACAAGAGTAGAACTTCGTCAAATTGGCGTTAGAGATCATGCAAAACGCATTGGTGGTATTGGCGCATGTGGCAAAGAATGTTGCTGCTCACAATACCTAAATGATTTTGATAAGGTTAGTGTAAAAATGGCAAAAACACAAAATTTGTCATTGAATCCAACAAAGATTAGTGGAACATGTGGCAGATTGATGTGTTGCCTTGCATTTGAAAACGATTATTATGCAAAAGTTTCTGAAAAAATGCCAAAGATAAATAGTTATGTATCCACACCAAAAGGTAATGGAGAGGTTGTATATAACGATTTACTAAAAGAAATGGTGTCAGTAAAACGCGAAGTTGGTGATGGTGTTGTTATAGACACATTTGCACCAAATGAAGTAAAAGTATTACAAGGAAAAGCGCATGAAAAAAAATAATTTAGTGCACGCAGATGAGCGTTTGGATGATTTAGAATTAAATGATTTAATGATAATCCAAAATTCAAGTGAATATTTGTTCACATCTGATTCTGTTGCCCTTAGTAATTTTGCAAAATGTAAATCGGGTGATATGATAGTAGAACTTTGTAGTGGCAGTGGTGTAATTGGAATTTTGATGAACGAAAAATATAAACCAGCGCAAGTGCACATGGTAGAACTACAAAAACATTTGGCAGATATGTGTGAAAGAACACTTGAATACAATGGCACAAATAATATAGTTGTGTACAATAGGCCATTGCAAGATTTTGCAAAAGAATTTGGATATAATAAAGCAGATGTTGTAGTTGTAAATCCGCCATACAAATGTACAGGAAACAAACAAAGTGAAAAGCAAAGCATAAATATAGCAAAGCATGAAATAAAAGTTACTTTGGATGAAGTAATATGTGAAGCACACAAATTGCTAAAATTCGGCGGAGCATTTTACATGGTAAATAAAATTGAAAGATTGACAGATATAATGTGTACCATGAGAAAATATAGTATTGAGCCTAAAACAATTAAATTGCTATCAAATTCTGTGCTAATCTCAGGAATTAGCGGTGGCAAAAGTGGAGTAAAGGTAATAAAATAATGTTATATATAGTGGCAACCCCAATAGGTACTTTGTCAGAAGTGACTTATAGGGCAATAGAAATTTTAAAAGGTGTAGATTATATAGCTTGTGAAGATACACGCACAAGTAAAGTTTTTCTTAATCACTACGAGATTGACAAGCCACTTGTGTCATACCACAAATAAAATGAATTATTCAGTCTTGATAAAATAGTGGCTGATTTAAAAAATGGAAAGAATATAGCATTGATTAGTGATGCAGGCATGCCAGGAATTAGTGACCCGGGCAATGTGCTTGTAAACAAACTAATTGAGTGTGGATTGCCATACACTGTTGTATCTGGACCTAGCGCCTGCATTAATGCATTTGTTCTATCTGGATTTGAAACCCCATTCACATTTGTTGGATTTTTACCAGATAAAAATGGTGACAAAGTAAAAGCATTACAAGAATATAAAACATATAAATCAACACTCATATTCTATGTGTCACCACATGATTTGGTGGAGACATTAAGCACTATGCATAACGTTCTTGGCAATAGGAAAATCTGTGTCGTACGCGAACTTACAAAGAAATTTGAAGAAGTATATTTTACCACCTTGGCAGATGGGTATGGTAGTGTATTAAAAGGAGAATTTGTTGTAGTTGTTCAGGGGTATATGGAAGAAAACAACGACTTATTGTCAAAAAGTGTGGTTGAACACGTTAAATATTATATTGATAATGGGTTTAGCAAAAATGAAGCAATCAAACTTGTGGCAAAAGAAAGAAAGCAAAAAAAGGATGAGATATATAAACAAGTTTTAGATTTGTAAAACCAAAGGAGTAAACTAATAATGTTTGCTCATTTTTATATTATTTTGCATATATTGCATGCCACAATTGCACCAACAAAATTAGATAGTAGGGCAATATAAATCATTAGTCCAAATTTTTTCACTTTTGTTTTTGCAAAGTACACACTGCTTACAAAAAATATTGCTTCGCTACTGCCAACAATTGCGCATGCCGACCGAGTAATATAGGAGTTTGGCCCATATGTACAAATAATTTGTTCGAGTACGGCAATGCTTCCGCTTCCACTAAATGGTTTTATTAATATTAGTCCTATCACTTCATTTGGTATGCCAAATATATTGAATAATGGTTGTAACATGTTTGCGAGTATTGTGTTTAGATTAGATGCACTAAAAACTTCAATCATAACAAACACGGCAATAATATATGGAAGGGTGGATAATACTAACTCACATGCGCTTTTGCCACCAAACACAAATGTATCATATACGTTTACATTTTTGTAAATGGCATATAAAAGTAGTGCAATAATCATTATAGGAATAACGTAACTCATGGTGTATTCCTTTTTTTTATTTTAAAATAGAGTTTTGTCAAAGTAATTCCACAAATAGTGCTAGATAGAGTTGCAATTAGAGTGGGCAATATTATATTTGAGCTGTTGCTAGCACCATGAGAGATTAGTAGTCCAATCACTGTGGTTGGAATTACTTCTAATGAAGTAACATTTAAAATAAATAGCATTGCCATTGTAGAGGTAATGTATTTGCTGCCACAATCTAATTTTTGTATTGCACTAATTCCAGATGGAACACAGGCATTGCCCATGCCAAATATATTTGCTGTAATATTTACAGCAATATCGCCTTTTGCATGACCAACATTGCCAAAAAGTTTATTTATTATTGGCGACATTATTTTTTGCAACTTTTTATCTAAACCACAACTTTGAACAATGTTTAGTATGCTTAGCCACACAGTATAAATTGCAAGTAGCCTTATTGATAAGTTTATGGCCTTAGTAGAGCCGTTTACAAATGTTTCTAGCACACTTTGTGGTGATGTGATGGTCAAAATTATTGTTCCAACTAGTAAAATACTTATAAAAATCAAATTCATATTGCAATATTATATTTGTGTGATTTATATTTTTATTCAAAAAAATATAATATAGCCACAACAATTTGCCTTTACTTAAAAAAAATAGTTTGTTATAATTAGTTGTAATTTGATTAAAGAGGGACTTATGAAAAACAAATATTATGTAACAACACCAATTTATTATGCAAGTGGAGATTTAACAGTTGGTCATTGTTTTTGCACAGTGCTTACAGATGCATGTGCAAGATTTTTTAGATTAAATGGCGACGATGTATTTTTCCTAACTGGCAGTGATGAACACGGCTTAAAAATTGCACGCAAAGCAGAAGAAGCGCATGTGACACCACAAGAGTTTGTAGATAAAACGGTGGAACACTTTAAACATGTGTGGAATAAACTTGGAATTAGCTATGACAAATTTATCCGCACCACAGACAAAGAACATGTGGAGTGCGTAACAAAAATTGCACAAGCTTTGTATGACAAGGGCTACATATATAAAGGCACATACAAAGGTTTGTATTGTGTACCATGCGAAACTTTCTATTCTGAAGGACAACTTGTTGAAGGTAAATGTCCAGAGTGCCACAGAGATGTAGAGCCAACAAATGTGGAAGCATATTTCTTTAAAATGAGTGTTTTCCAAGACTACTTGAAAAAATTATTTAAAGATGATCATTTCTTAGTTCCTGAGAGTAGGCGCACAGAGATTTACAATAACTTTGTAAAACCAGGTGTTGCGGACTTGTGTATTTCACGTAACACATTTGACTGGGGTATTCCTTTGCCATTTGATAGCAAGCACGTAATATATGTATGGATAGATGCTCTTACAAACTATATTTCTGCACTTGGATATGGCAGTAAAGATGATAGTTTGTACAAAAAATTCTGGCCAGCAGATGTTCATTTTGTTGGTCGTGATATTACACGTTTCCATGCAATGATTTGGCCTGCAATCTTAAAAGCACTTGATATTCCTGCACCAAAGCAAATTCATTCTACAGGATTTATCACCCTAAGAGGTGATAAGATTAGCAAATCAAAGAGTAATGGATTTAATCCGCTTGTGCTAATTGATAGATATGGTGTAGATGCATTGCGCTACTATTTGATTAAAGAGGGTCCAATATTTGATGATATTCCTTATGCAAGCGATGTGTTCTTAAATACAATAAATGCTGATTTGTGTAACACATATGGCAACCTTGTATCACGTACACTAGCTATGATTACTCAGTACTTTGGTGGTACAGTGCCGCAACCAAGTGAATTTAATAATGATGACAAGAGTTTGATTGATAGTGTAAATTCTTTGAAAGAAGAAGTTACAAAACTTATGAAAGAACAACGCGTGGATGAAGGTATCCGCAAAGTATTTGATGTGCTTGGTCAAGCAAATAAATATATTGATATCACAACACCTTGGATTCTTGCACGTAGTGAAGAAGGGAAACCAAGATTGGCAACAGTGTTATATGTATTACAAGAATCTATTCGTGTAGCAACAGTAATGTTGCAACCATATCTTGTGGAATTGCCAAGTAAAGTATTTGAGCAATTAAATGTTGATGAAAGTTTACGCACATTTGATAGCGCTAAATTTATGAATGATAACTATGGTAGAGCAGTTACAAAAGGTGAGGCAATATTTGGTAGATTAAATATTGCAGAAGAGGTAAAAGTTTTGGATACAGAGCATGTAAAAGAAGAAAAAGTTGAGCCTGTAATTACACATAAGCCAGATATTCCTTTTAGTGATTTTGAAAAAGTTGAAATTCGTGTTGGACTTGTTCTAAATAGCGAAAAAGTTGAAAAAGCAGATAAATTACTAAAAAGTACAATAAAAATTGGCAATGAAACACGTACAATAGTAAGTGGCATTGCAAAACATTATGAACCAAAAGATTTGATTGGCAAGCGCGTGTTGGTTGTAACAAACTTAGAGCCAAGAACAATTAGGGGTATTGAATCTAGAGGTATGGTATTGTGTGCACTTACTGATGATGAAAAAGTATTGAAAGTAACCACAGTTGATGGTGAAATTGCAGATGGCTGTGAGGTAAGCTAATGATAGATACACATGCACATTTGATTGATGATTGCTACAATGGTAAAGTTGATGAAATAATTTTAAATATGGCAGAAAATGGACTAACCAAAGTTTTTACTGTGTCATATAATTATGATAGCATCATAAAATGTGTGAAACTTGCAGAAAAATATGATAATGTGTATGCCATTATTGGTATTCATCCAGAAGAGTGGAAAGAATTTGAAAAATCAAAAGATATGCTAAAAGGATATTTAGATCATCCCAAAGTGGTGGGAGTTGGCGAAATAGGCCTTGATTATCATTATCCTGACACCAACAAGGTTGAACAACACAAAATATTTGTAGAACAAATAAAATTGGCATATGCTCACAAATTGCCTATTGCAATACATGTGCGTGATGCAATTGGAGATTTGATAGAAGTGCTAAAACAAAATAAAGACATGCTAAAATATGGCGTGCTAATACATTGTTTTAGTGAAAGCGTAGAGAGTTTTGATGAATTAAAAAAACTTGGGTGCAAAGTTGCATTTGGTGGTGTAAGTACATTTAAAAATGCAGTAAAAGTAAAAGATGTAATAAAACATGCTGAGCTTACCGATTTTGTGTTAGAAACTGATTGTCCATATTTAACTCCTGAGCCAATGCGTGGCAAAGTGATGAATGAACCTAAATTCGTAAAATATATTTGCGAAAATATAGCAAACATAAAAGGCGTAGATTTTGCAACAATTGATAAGTGTACCACAGACAATGCGCTTGAATTATTTACAAAGGCAAAATAAATGGATAAAGAGATATTAAAAAAATACAATTTTAATTTTAACAAAAAATATGGTCAAAATTTTATCTTTGACCATAATTTATTATCTGCCATTGTAAATGATGCAGGAGTGGAAAATAAAAACGTACTTGAAATAGGTCCAGGCGCAGGTGGACTAACTGCGCATTTGTGTCAAAAAGCAAAAAAAGTAGTGGCGTATGAAATAGACGAAAATTTAAAACCAATTTTGCAAGAAAATTTGGCAAATTGTGATAATGTTAATGTTATTTTTAGCGACATAATGAATGTGCCAATGAGTGAGATAGAAAATAATTTTGAAGGCAATTACACCGTTGTTGCCAATTTACCATACTACATAACCACTCCAATTATTTTTAAATTTATAGAGAATGCAACAAAACTAGATAAGTTGGTTATTATGGTGCAATATGAAGTGGCATTGCGTTTGGTGGCGGAGTATAACACTGCCGATTATGGTGCAATTACTGTGGCAATTAATACAGTTGCAGATAGCAAAATTACACGTAAAGTAAAACGAAACATGTTTGTGCCAGCACCAAATGTAGATAGTGCAATAGTCACTATTACCATGAATCGCAATAAATATGATATACACAATGTTTCTACTTTAAAAAAATTAATTAAAAGTGCATTCGCAATGCGTAGAAAAACGCTTGCAAATAATTTAAAAAAAGATTTTAATTTATCTAATGATAAATTAAAAAATTTGTTTGAAGTAACAAATATAGACAGTGGCATTAGAGGAGAAGCGCTTAATCCAGAACAATTTGTGCAAATAGCAAATGCTATTGATAAATTATAATGCATATCAATTTCATTGATATTATTAAGTATTTTTTGTATAATAAAAATAGGAGTAACGATTATGAAAATAGGTTTTGTGGTACCTGTACTTGCCGATTATGATTTGAGTAAAAGTTATGAAAGCATAAAACGCGCATGTGCAGATAGTAAAGTAGAGTTTGATGTGATATATGCATTTACAAATAAATTGACATCAGTGTTTTCTCAAACCCGTCAAATGTTTTCTGATAAAAAAGAAGTAAAAGCATTTAAAGTTGACCAAAACGTAAATAAGCACAAGCTTATTACTCTTGCTATGAAAGATTGTGAAAAGTACAACGCAACAATTATTTATAGTGGCAAAGAAGAGATAAATGAAGATGTAATCAAAGCATTTATTTCTAGCTGGCGAGCAGGCAACAAAATTGTTTACTTAAAGAAATTATTCTATGGTCCAAAGCGTATATTTAGTGCAATTAAAGAAGTATTTTACAAATTTGGAATGAAATTGCTTAATTGTTTTAAAGATTATTATGCAGAAACAGACATTCAATTGCTTGATCAAGATGTAGTAAAAACAATAAATAAATTGCCAGCAAAGAATAGAATTCTTCGCACAATGGATAGTTTTATTGGTTATAATTATGACATCATTCATATGGAAGTTGATAGTAAATTGCAAGTAAGCAAATATTACGAAGAAAAGACAAAAGATTACAAGTGGTATGCCACATTTGGTATTGCAAGTGGTGTGCTATGTCTTGCTGATTTTATTATGGTAATTATTGCCACATCTCTTAGTTGGAAGATTGGTCTGTTATGGATGATTATGATGATTCTTGGTGTATTTATATTCTTTACAGGATGGTTGGTGTGTTTCACAAAGCGCATATTATCATCACGTGTTGGCAGATTGCAAAATGAACAAGAGCTTCACACGTTAGAAGATTCTATGGAAAAATATAATTTTTAATTTCAACAAATGAGGTTATGTAACCTCATTTTTTGTTGTATTTTTTTTAATTTTTTTGATATAATCAAAATAGAAGTAAAAGGAGATAATATTTATATGAAAAAAGTTGCAAAAATTGGCATAAATGGATTTGGTCGTATTGGTAAACAATTAGTCCGTATTGCAAGCAAATTGGACGATATTGAAGTTGTTGGTATAAATGATCCATTTATGGATATAGAATATGCAAAATATTTGCTTGAGCATGATTCAATCCATGGTGCATTTAAAGGCACAGTGGAAGTAAAAGGAGATTGCTTAGTTGTAAATGGCAAAAGCATTAGATTCTTTGCTTGCATGAATCCAGAAGAAATTGATTGGAAATCTGTTGGTGCAGAATATATTTTGGAAGCCACTGGTAAATTTACAAACTATGATGATGCATGTCGTCATTTGAAAGGTGGTGCAAAAAAAGTTGTTATCACAGCACCTGGCAAGAACTGCCCAATGTTTGTGTATGGTGTAAACCATGACACTTATACAAAAGATATGATAGTAGTAAGCAATGCTAGTTGTACCACAAACTGCTTGGCGCCTATGGCAAAAGTTGTAAATGACACATGGGGAATTGAAGAAGGATTGATGACCACAGTTCACTCAGTGACCGCAACTCAACCAACAGTTGATGGCGCTACCAAAAAAGATTGGCGTGCAGGTAGAGCAGCTACTGCAAACATTATTCCTTCATCTACTGGCGCTGCAAAAGCTGTGGGAGAGGTTATCCCTTCACTTAAAGGCAAACTTACAGGTATGTCTTTGCGTGTACCAACACTAGATGTATCAGTAGTGGACTTAACAGTGAAATTAGCAAAACCTGCAACTTATGAAGAAATTTGTGCAAAATTTAAGCAAGTAAGCAAATCAAATCTTGGCAATGTAGTGGGATATACAGAAGATATGGTAACATCCACTGATTTTATTGGTGATGAACATGGCTGCGTATTTGATGCAAAAGCAGGCATTATGCTAAGTGACAAATTTGTAAAACTTGTTGGCTGGTATGATAATGAATGGGGTTATAGTACTCAAACATTACGTCTAATTGCTCACATGAACGAAGTAGATAATAAATAATATATAA